>CANKBT010000237.1 GCA_947479995.1 Frankiaceae bacterium
GCGACCCACGCGACGGCGTAGCCGAGGCGGTCGGCCTCCTTGGCCAGCTCGAGGTTCTCGGCGTCGTTGCCGCTTCCCCAGTAGCCCATGTTGAGGCCGAGCTCCACGTGACTCCCCCTTGGTCGTGATCGTGCAGACGGGGCCGACGCTAGCCTCCGGGTCGTGAAGCAGCGACACCTCGGTCGGAGCGGGCTGGTGGTCTCGCGCCTCGCGCTCGGGACGATGACCTGGGGGCGCGACACCGACGAGGACGACGCCGCCGCGCAGCTCGTCGCCTTCGTCGGCGCCGGCGGCACGCTCGTCGACACGGCCGACATCTACGCCGAGGGCCGCTCCGAGGAGGTGCTCGGCCGGCTGCTCGCCGACGTCGTGCCGCGCGACGAGGTGCTCGTCGCCACCAAGGCCTGGGGCCCGACCGGCCCCGGCCCGATGGGCCGCGGCACCAGCCGCGGGCACCTGCTCGCCGCCCTCGACGCCTCGCTGCGCCGCCTCGGCCTCGAGCACGTCGACCTGTGGCAGCTGCACGGCTGGGACGCCCTCACCCCGTGGGAGGAGGCGATGGCGGCGCTCGACACCGCGGTGGCGTCCGGGCGGGTGCGCTACGCCGGCGTGAGCAACTACAGCGGCTGGCAGACCGCGATGACCGCCACCCACCAGCGGGCCTGGCCCGGCCGCGCGCCGCTGGTCAGCACGCAGGTCGAGTACTCCCTGCTGCAGCGCGGCGTCGAGCGCGAGGTGCTGCCCGCCGCCCAGGCCCTCGGGCTCGGCGTGCTGCCGTGGTCGCCGCTCGCCGGCGGCGTGCTCACCGGCAAGTACCGCGGGGGCGCGCCGTCCGACAGCCGCGGGGCGCACGAGCCGGGCTTCAGCGCCGCGCTCGACGCCGACCCGGGCGCCCGGTCGATCGTCGACGCGGTCGTCACGGCGGCCGACGGCCTGGGGGTCTCCCCCGTCGCCGTCTCGCTGGCGTGGGTCCGGGACCGGCCGGGCGTCACGGCCCCCGTGGTCGGGGCCCGCACGAGCGCGCAGCTGCAGGGGGCGCTCGCCGCCGAGCAGCTCGTGCTGCCCGACGCGATCCGCGCGGCGCTCGACGACGTGTCGGCCCCGGTCGTCGGCTACCCCGAGCGGCCGCACGACGCCTGGTCGTCGCCGGACGTGGAGACCGCCCCGCTGCCGTAGGCAACTCTCGTACGATCGGCGCGTGGCGGAGTACGAGTACCGGTCGGTGCACGTGCCCGCGGGCATGGACAAGGGCAAGACCCGCGAGCTGCTGGCCATCCACGCCGAGTACGGCGGCTGGGAGCTCGCGCAGCACGTGCTCTGGTCCGACGGCCGGCGGCGCGTGACGGTGCGCCGGCGCAAGGCGCCGCAGCTGCCCCCGCTCGCCACCTGAGCCGTCGGGCGCGGCGCGCCCGCGCGAAGTCGGTCACAGCACGCACGCGCGGCGTCGCCGACCGCTAGCGTCCGCCCGGTGAGGGTCCTCGTCACCGGCGGCGCCGGCTTCATCGGCGCCAACTTCGTCCGCTGGACGCGCGCCCACCGCCCCGAGGCGCAGGTGGTGGTGCTGGACGCGCTCACCTACGCCGGCAACCGGGCCTCGCTGCCGGGCGACGTGGAGCTGGTCGTCGGCGACGTCGCGGACGCCGAGGTGGTCGACCGCCTCGTCGCGGCCAGCGACCTGGTCGTGCACTTCGCGGCGGAGTCGCACAACGACAACTCGCTGCACGACCCGTCGCCGTTCGTGCGCACCAACGTCGTCGGCACCTTCACCCTGCTCGAGGCGGTGCGCCGCCACGACGTGCGGCTGCACCACGTCTCGACCGACGAGGTCTACGGCGACCTCGCGCTCGACGACCCCGACCGGTTCCGCGAGTCGACGCCGTACAACCCGTCGAGCCCGTACAGCGCCACCAAGGCGGGCAGCGACCTGCTCGTGCGCGCCTGGGTGCGGTCGTTCGGCGTGCGGGCGACCATCAGCAACTGCTCGAACAACTACGGCGGCTACCAGCACGTCGAGAAGTTCATCCCCCGGCAGATCACCAACCTGCTCGACGGCGGCCGCCCGAAGCTCTACGGCACCGGCGAGAACGTCCGCGACTGGATCCACGTCGACGACCACAACGCCGCCGTGTGGACGATCGTCGACCGCGGCCGCCTCGGCGAGACGTACATGATCGGCGCGGACGGCGAGCGCTCGAACCGCGAGGTCGTCGAGCTGCTGCTCGAGCTCACCGGCCGGCCGCGCGACGCGTACGACCTGGTGAGCGACCGCCCCGGGCACGACCTGCGCTACGCGATCGACGCGACCCGGCTGCGCACCGAGCTCGGCTGGGTGCCGGAGTACGCGCACTTCGAGGACGGGCTGGCCGCGACCGTGCAGTGGTACCGCGACAACGAGGCGTGGTGGCGGCCGCAGAAGGACGCGACCGAGGCCAAGTACGCGCAGCTGGGGCGCTGATGAAGGTCCGTCCGACGCGCGTGCCCGGCCTGCTGCACGCCACCCTCGACGTGCACGGCGACAGCCGCGGGTGGTTCAAGGAGGCCTGGCAGCGCGAGAAGCTGGTCGCCCTCGGCGTGCCGGACCTGCAGGTCGTGCAGGCGAACGTCTCCTACAACGCGGAGCGCGGCGTCACCCGCGGCATCCACGCCGAGCCGTGGGACAAGTGGGTCTCGCTGGCGCACGGCACCGCCTTCGCGGCGATCGTCGACCTGCGCGACGGCCCGACGCGCGGCACGGTCGAGACCTTCGAGCTGACGCCCGCCGACGCGCTCTACGTGCCGCGCGGCTGCGGCAACAGCTACTGCACGCTCACGCCCGACGTCGTCTACAGCTACCTCGTCGACGACCACTGGTCGCCCGAGGCGACGTACACGCTGGTCAACCTGTTCGACCCCGACCTGGCGATCGACTGGCCGGTGCCGCGCGAGGAGATGGTCATCAGCGACAAGGACGTCGGGCACCCGTTCCTGCGCGACCTGCCGGCGTGACGGTCCTCGTCACGGGCGCCTCCGGGCAGCTCGGCCACGGCCTGCGCCCGCTGCTGCCCGGCGCCGTGTTCACCGACGTGCGCGCGGGCGACGGCGTCGTCGCCCTCGACATCACCGACCCCGCGGCCGTCGAGGCCTTCGACTGGTCGGGCGTCACCGCGATCGTCAACGGCGCCGCCTGGACGCAGGTCGACGCCGCCGAGGACGCCGACCGGCTGCCGCTCGTGTGGGCGGTCAACGCCACGGGCGTGGCCCTGCTCGCGGCGCAGGCGCGCCGCCTCGACGTGCCGCTCGTGCACGTCAGCACCGACTACGTGCTGCGCGGCGACCACGACGGCGACGCCGGCCCCGCCACCCCGCTCGACCCGCAGGGCGCCTACGGCATCACCAAGGCCGCCGGCGAGCTGGCCGCGCGCCTCGCGCCGAGGCACTGGGTCGTGCGCACCTCGTGGGTCTTCGGCGAGGGCCCCAACTTCGTGCGCACCATGCGCCGCCTGGGCGCCGAGCGCGACGAGCTGCGCGTCGTCGCCGACCAGGTCGGGCGGCCGACGTACGCCGTCGACCTCGCCGCGGCGCTGGTGGCGCTGCTCGACGGCGGCACGCCGTACGGCACCGTGCACGCGACGGGCGGCGGCGAGCCGGTGTCCTGGGCGGCCTTCGCCGAGGCCGTGCTCGCCGCGACCGGCAGCGCGTGCCGGGTCGTGCCGATCACGACCGAGGAGTACGGCGCGCCGTCCCCGCGCCCCGCCAACTCGGCGCTCGCGCCCGGCCTGCCGATGCGCGACTGGCGCGAGGCGCTCGCCGACTACCTCGCTCGGGAGGGCGCGTGAAGGGCATCGTCCTGGCCGGCGGCGCCGGCACCCGGCTGCACCCGCTGACCCGGGCGGTGAGCAAGCAGCTGCTGCCGGTCTACGACAAGCCGATGGTCTACTACCCACTCAGCACGCTGATGCTGGCCGGCATCCGCGACATCCTCGTCATCACGACGCCGCACGACCAGGAGCAGTTCGTCCGCCTGCTCGGCGACGGCAGCCACCTCGGCTGCGCGTTCACCTACGCGGTGCAGCCCGAGCCCAACGGCCTCGCCGAGGCGTTCCTGCTCGGCCGCGACTTCGTCGGCCGCGACAAGGTCGCGCTCGTGCTGGGCGACAACATCTTCTACGGCCCCGGCTTCGGCGAGCAGCTCGAGGCGTACGCCGACGTCGACGGCGGCGCGGTGTTCGGCTACCGCGTCGCCGACCCGGAGCGCTACGGCGTCGTGGAGTTCGACGCCGCCGGCCGCGCCGTGTCGATCGAGGAGAAGCCGGCGCACCCGCGGTCGCACCACGCGGTCGTCGGCCTCTACTTCTACGACAACGACGTGCTCGACATCGCCGCCTCGATCCGGCCGAGCGCCCGCGGCGAGCTGGAGATCACCTCGGTCAACAGCGCCTACCTCGAGCAGGGCCGGCTGCAGGTCGCCGTCATGGACCGCGGCACCGCCTGGCTCGACACCGGCACCGTCGAGTCGCTGCTGCAGGCCGGGCAGTTCGTCCACGTCATCGAGGAGCGCCAGGGCCTCAAGATCGGCTGCGTCGAGGAGGTGGCCTGGCGGCAGGGCTTCATCGACGACGCCGGGCTCGAGGCGCTCGCCGCGCCGCTGCGCAAGAGCGGCTACGGCGAGTACCTGCTCGGCCTGCTCGCCGACCGCTAGCCGCCGCCTCAGCAGCGGTCGAGGAAGTCGTCCAGCACGCGCACGCCGAACCGCAGCGCGTCGAGCGGCACGCGCTCGTCGACGCCGTGGAACATGCCGCTGAAGTCGAGGTCGGACGGCAGGCGCAGCGGCGCGAAGCCGAAGCACCGCATGCCCAGCCGGCTGAAGCTCTTGGCGTCGGTGCCGCCCGACAGCGCGTACGGCACGGGGCGGGCGCCCGGGTCGTGCGCCTTGAGCGAGGCGACCATCGCGTCGACGAGCGCGCCCTCGAACTCGGTCTCCAGCGCGATGTCGTAGTGGACGTACTCGCGGGTGACGCCGGGGCCGAGCAGGGCGTCGACCTCGCGCTCCCACTCGTCCTCGAAGCCGGGCAGGAAGCGGCCGTCGACCATCGCGTGCGCGCGTCCGGGGATGACGTTGTGCTTGTAGCCGGCGTCGAGCATCGTCGGGTTCGCGGTGTTGCGCAGGGTCGCGCCGACGATCCGGGCCATCGGCCCGAGCAGCTTGACGGTCGACGCCATGTCCTCGGCGTCGAGCTCGACGCCGAACGCGTCGCTGACCTCGTCGAGGAAGCGGCGCACCGTCTTCGTGACGTGGATCGGCAGCGGGGTGCTGCCGATGCGCGCGACGGCCTCGGCGAGCCGGGTGACGGCGTTGTCGCTGCTGAGCATCGAGCCGTGGCC
>CANKBT010000238.1 GCA_947479995.1 Frankiaceae bacterium
ACGCGCTTGGACTGCAGGTCGGTGTTGGAGTAGCGGCCCTCGTAGAACAGGGTCTGCCACTGGCGCACCATGCCGAGGCTGCCGTTGTTGATGACGGCGACCTTGATGTTGATGCCCTCGACCGCGCAGGTGACGAGCTCCTGGTTGGTCATCTGGAAGCAGCCGTCGCCGTCGATCGCCCAGACCGTCGCGTCGGGGCGGCCGACCTTGGCGCCCATGGCGGCCGGCACGGCGTAGCCCATGGTCCCGGCGCCGCCGCTGTTGAGCCAGGTGTACGGGTTCTCGTAGGAGATGAACTGGCTGGCCCACATCTGGTGCTGGCCGACGCCGCTGGCGTAGACCGCGTCGGGGCCGGCGATCTGGCCGATGCGCGTGATGACGTGCTGGGGCGCGAGCGAGCCGTCGGCCGGCTCCTCGTAGCCCAGCGGGTAGGTCTCGCGCCAGCCGTCGACCTGCGCCCACCAGCCGGTGAGGTCGGCGCGGGTGCCGGCGGCGTGGAGCTCGCCGACCGCGACGACGAGGTCGGCGATCGTCTCGCGGCAGTCGCCGACGATCGGCACGTCGGCCGCGCGGTTCTTGCCGATCTCGGCGGGGTCGATGTCGGCGTGGATGACCGCCGCGCCCGGCGCGAAGGTCGACAGCTTGCCGGTGACCCGGTCGTCGAAGCGGGCGCCGAGGCAGATGAGCAGGTCGCTCTTCTGCAGGGCGGTGACGGCGGCGACCGTGCCGTGCATGCCGGGCATGCCCAGGTGCTGCGGGTGGCTGTCGGGGAAGGCGCCGCGGGCCATCAGCGTGGTGACGACCGGGATGCCGGTGAGCTCGGCGAGCACGCGCAGCTCGGCGGCCGCGCGGGCCTTGAGCACGCCGCCGCCGACGTAGAGCACGGGGCGCTTCGCGGAGGCGATGAGCCGGGCGGCCTCGCGCACCTGCTTGCCGTGCGGGCGGGTCGTCGGCTTGTAGCCCGGCAGGTCGAGCACGGGCGGCCAGGAGAACGTGCCGCTGGCCTGCAGGACGTCCTTGGGCAGGTCGACGAGCACGGGGCCGGGGCGGCCGGTGCTCGCCAGGTGGAACGCCTCCGCGATCGTGCGCGGGATGTCGTCGACTGACTGCACGAGGAAGTTGTGCTTGGTGATCGGCATCGTGATGCCGCAGATGTCCGCCTCCTGGAAGGCGTCCGTGCCGATCGACGCGCTCGGCACCTGGCCGGTGATGGCGACGAGCGGCACCGAGTCCATGTAGGCGTCGGCGATCGGCGTGACGAGGTTGGTCGCGCCCGGGCCGCTGGTCGCCATGCAGACGCCGACCTTGCCGGTGGCCTGCGCGTAGCCCTCGGCGGCGTGCCCGCCGCCCTGCTCGTGCCGCACGAGGATGTGGCGGACGGCGGTGCTGTCGTAGAGCGGGTCGTAGGCCGGGAGGATCGCGCCCCCGGGGATGCCGAAGACGACCTCGGCCCCGACGCTCTCGAGGCTGCGGACGAGCGACTGCGCACCGGTGACGCGCTCGTCGGACGCGCGGGGGCCGGACGCGGTGGGCGGGTGTGCCGGGTCGGACACGGGGACCTCTCGGGGGCAGGGCGGGACGTGCTGAGGGCAAAAAAGAACCCCTCGTGCCGGAGCACGGAGGGGTGAGCGCGTCGGGCCCGGGGGCCGGACGCGCTAGGGGACTACGAGCAGGTGGCGCACCCGACCAGAGTGCGCCCCTGCCCCGTCGAAGTCAAGCGGGCTGAGACGAGCGTCCCAGCCCGTGGGACGCGTCTCAGCCGGTGATGGCGCCCTGCGCGGCCGAGCCGACGAGCTTGGCGTACTTGCCGAGCACCCCGGTCGTGTAGCGCGGCTCGAGCGGCTTCCAGCCGGCGCGCCGGCGCTCGAGCTCCTCGGCGCCGACGAGCAGCTCGAGCGAGGAGCGGGCGAGGTCGAGCCGGATCGTGTCGCCGTCCTGCACGAGCGCGATGGGGCCGCCGTCGGCGGCCTCGGGCGCGATGTGCCCGACGCACAGGCCGGTCGTGCCGCCGGAGAAGCGGCCGTCGGTGAGCAGCAGGACGTCCTTGCCGAGGCCCGCGCCCTTGATGGCGCCGGTGACCATGAGCATCTCGCGCATGCCGGGGCCGCCGCGCGGGCCCTCGTAGCGGATGACGACGACGCAGCCGCGCTCGAGCGTGCCGGCCTCGAGCGCGTCCATGACGCCCTGCTCGCCGTCGAAGACCCGCGCCGGGCCCTCGAAGACCTCGCTGTCGAAGCCGGCGCTCTTGACGACGGCGCCGTCGGGCGCGAGCGAGCCGCGCAGGATCGTGATGCCGCCGGTCGCGTGGATCGGGTCGTTGAGGGCGCGCACGACCTCGCCGTCGAGCGGCGCGATGTCCATCTCGGCGAGGTTCTCGGCCATCGTGCGGCCGGTGCAGGTGAGCACGTCGCCGTGCAGCAGGCCGGCGTCGAGCAGCGCCTTCATGACGACGGGGATGCCGCCGGTGCGGTCGATGTCGGTCATGACGTAGCGGCCGAACGGCTTGACGTCGGCCAGGTGCGGCACGCGCGCGCCGATCCGCACGAAGTCGTCGTAGGACAGGTCGACCCGCGCCTCGTGCGCGATGGCGAGCAGGTGCAGCACGGCGTTGGTGGAGCCGCCGAGGGCCATGACGACGCTGATGGCGTTCTCGAACGCCTCCTTGGTGAGCACCTGCCGCGCGGTGATGCCCTTCTCCAGCAGCGCGACGACGGCCTGGCCGGAGCGGAAGGCGATGTCGTCGCGGCGCGTGTCGACGGCCGGCGGCGCGGCGCTGCCCGGCAGCGCCATGCCGAGGGCCTCGGCGGCGGCGGCCATCGTGTTGGCGGTGTACATGCCGCCGCAGGCGCCCTCGCCCGGGCAGGCGGCCTTCTCGATGGCGGTGAGCTCGTCGCGGGTGATGAGGCCCTGCGCGCAGGCGCCGACGGCCTCGAAGACGCTGATGATCGTGAGGTCGGTGTCCTCGCCGTCCAGGCCCTTGAGCTTGCCCGGCAGGGTGGAGCCGGCGTAGACGAACACGCTCGCCAGGTCGAGGCGCGCCGCGGCCATGAGCATGCCGGGCAGCGACTTGTCGCAGCCCGCGAGCGTGACCGTGCCGTCGAGGCGCTCGGCGAAGACCACCGTCTCGACCGAGTCGGCGATGACCTCGCGCGACACCAGCGAGGCGCGCATGCCCTCGTGGCCCATCGAGATGCCGTCGGACACCGAGATGGTGCCGAACTCCATGGGGAAGCCGCCGGCGGCGCGCACGCCCTCCTTGGCCGCCTTGGCGAGCCGGTCGAGCGACAGGTTGCAGGGGGTGATCTCGTTCCAGGACGACGCGATGCCGACCTGGCTGCGGTCGACGTCGTCGTCGGTGAGGCCGACGGCCCGCAGCATCGCCCGCGCCGGCGCGCGGCGGTCGCCCTCGGTGACGTCGTGGCTGCGCGGCTTGCGGGTGCTGCTCACGTCGGTGCTCTCTCGTCCTGCTCGGGTGGGGCCGCGGCGTGCGGCGCGGGGAGGGCGCGGCCGCGGGGTGGCGCGGCGCCGGTCGGCCGGGTCGCGCCCCACAATCGTACGTCCGCGACGGCCGCCGGGCGCCCGGCGCGCGCGGCCGGGGGCTGGCAGCATCGGCGCGTGGCACCCGTGCGCTTCGGCCCCGAGCGGGTCGTGCTGTTCCCCGTCCTCATCGCCCTGCTCGGCACGCTGCCCGCGGCGGCGTCGTCGCCCGCGCTGCTGTGGCTGCTGCTCCTGCCGCTGGCGGCCGGCACGTGGGTGCTGCGCGCGCACGTCACCGCCGACGCCGACGGGCTCGCGGTGTGCAACGGGCTCGGCACCCGCGAGGTCGCCTGGGACGCCGTCGCCGGCTTCGACGTGCCCGGCCGCGGGCCGGTGCGCCTGCTCACCGGCGGCGACCGCGTGCCGCTCACGGCGCTGTCCCGGCGCGAGGTGCGCCGGCTGCTCGAGGCGGGCGAGCAGGCCGCCGCCGAGGCGCGGGGCGAGGGCGCGGCCGGTGCCTGAGCGCTTCGCGGTGACGAGCCGCGACGGCACGGTCGTGCAGGGCTGGCGCAGCGGCGGGGGCGGCGTGCCGGTGGTGCTGTCGAACGGCCTCGGCACCTCGCCGCAGTCCTGGCCCGCGCTGGTCGACGGGGCCAGCGGCTACGACGTCGTCACGTGGTACCACCGCGGCACCGGCGGCTCGGCGCGCCCGTCCGACCCGGCGCGCGTGCGCGTCGAGGACCACCTCGACGACCTGCTGGCCGTCATGGACGCCTGCGGCCTCGACAGCGCGCTCGTCGCCTGCTGGTCGATCGGCGTCAACGTCGGCTTCGAGCTCGCGCGGGCGCACCCCGAGCGGGTCCGCGGCCTGCTGGCCGTCGCCGGCGTGCCGGGCGGCACCTTCGCGGCGATGGGCGGCCCGTGGCGGGTGCCGCGCCGCCTGCGCGCGCCGCTCGCGACCGGCGTCGCCCGGGCGGCCCGGGCGCTCGGGCCGGCGCTCGGCGGCGTCGTCGGCCGCGTGCCGGTCGACCGGCGCACGGCCTGGCTGCTCGCGCACAGCGGCGTCGTGCGGCCGGCCGCGCGCCCGGAGGTGCTCGTGCCGGTGCTGCGGGAGTTCCTGCAGCACGACTGGCGGTGGTACTTCCACCTCGCCCTCGGCGCCGCCGCGCACGCGCCCGTCGACCTGTCGGGCGTGCGCTGCCCCGTCACGCTGGTCGCCGGCCGGTCGGACGTGCTCACCTCCGTGCACGACGTGGTGGCCGTCGCCGACCGCCTGCCGCACGCGCAGGTGACGGTGCTGCCGGGCAGCCACTTCCTGCCGGTCGAGCACCCGGAGCTGGTGCTGGCCGCCCTCGACGAGCTGCAGCGCCGGGTGGTCGCCGGCGCCGCCTGACGCCCTGGGCGGGCGCACAGCCCCGGCCCGGCCCGGCTGGGCCGCAGCGGGTCGCGCTTGTGCACGGACGCAGGTCTGCCACCATGCCGGTGTGACCCCCATCACCGGCCGCGGTGCCCGCCCGTGCCGCTGACCCGCCGCCCTGCCGAGCGGCACGGCCGCCTGGCCACGCCGCCCGAGGTCGCCGCGATGAGCCGGGCGCTGCGCGACGACCTCGACCGGCTCACCGACCGCCTCGTGCTCGCCATCCTCGAGGAGGACCCCACCTACGCCGGGCCCGGCGTGCCGCGCGACGACCTGTGGCGCTCCTGCCACGACAACCTGGAGCGCATCCTCGGCGTGCTCAGCGGCGACCTCCCGCCGGGCGAGGACGTCTTCGACGCCCCGCGCGAGACCGGGCACCGGCGCGCCGAGCAGGGCCTGCCGCTGTCGGCGGTGCTGCACAGCTTCAGCGTCG
>CANKBT010000239.1 GCA_947479995.1 Frankiaceae bacterium
ATCGTCCACCGCGACGACGCGCAGCTCGTGCTCGTCGACACCCCCGGCCTGCACAAGCCGCGCACGCTGCTGGGCGAGCGCCTCAACGAGCTGGTGCGCGAGACGTACGCCGGCGTCGACGTCATCTGCTTCTGCGTCACGGCCAACGACAAGGTGGGGCCGGGCGACCGCTTCATCGCGCAGGAGCTGCGCGCGCTGAAGACACCGGTCGTCGCCGTGCTCACCAAGACCGACCTCGCCGGCAAGGACCAGGTCGGCGAGCAGCTGCTCGCCCTGTCGGCGCTCGGCGACTGGGCCGAGGTCGTGCCCGTGAGCGCCGTCGCGGGCGACCAGGTCGACCTGCTGGCCGACCTGCTCGTCGCGCGCATGCCCGAGGGCCCGGCGCTCTACCCGGACGGCGAGCTCACCGACGAGCCCGAGCAGGTGCTCGTCGCCGAGCTGGTGCGCGAGGCCGCGCTCGAGGGCGTGCGCGACGAGCTGCCGCACTCGATCGCCGTGACGATCGAGGAGATGGGGCCGCGCGAGGGGCGCGACCCGTCGCGCCCGCTGCTCGACGTCTACGCCACGCTGCACGTCGAGCGCGACAGCCAGAAGGCCATCGTGCTGGGCAAGGGCGGGGTGCGCCTCAAGGACGTCGGCACGCGCGCCCGCGCGCAGATCGAGACGCTGCTCGGCACGCCGGTCTACCTCGACGTGCGGGTGCGCGTCGCCAAGGACTGGCAGCGCGACCCGCGGCAGCTGCGCCGGCTCGGCTTCTAGCCCCGACCGGCGGGCGCCGGCTGCACGACCACCTCGGGCACGCCGAGGTGCCAGCCCTGGCCGAGCCGCACGCCGAGCGCCATGAGCGCCCGCTGCTGCTCGTCGGTCTCGATGCCCTCGGCCAGCACCTGGCACCCGACCTCCCGCGCGAAGGCCACGACCGCGCGCACCAGCGCCACCTGGCGCGGGTCGCCCGCGTCGCGGGTGAGGGCGATGTCGAGCTTGACGACGTCGGGCTGCAGCAGCAGCACGTGGCGCAGGCTGGCGAAGCCCGCGCCGGTGTCGTCGACGGCGATGCGGGCGCCCTGCTCGCGCAGCGCGCGCAGCGACGCGCGCAGCGAGGCGTAGTCCGACACGGCGTCGTGCTCGGTGATCTCCACGAGCACGTCCGACAGCTCCTGCGACAGCAGCAGCCCGCGGACCTGCTCGTCGGCGAGGGCGAGCGGCGAGACGTTGAGGGCGAGGAACGCCCCCGGCTCGGGCGCGGGGCGGTGCTCCAGCGCGCAGGCGAGCGTGCGCCTCTCCAGCTCGGCGCCGAGGCCGTGGGCCGCCGCCGCGCGGAACCACCGGTCGGTCGGCTCACGACCGCCGAAGCGCGCGAGCGCCTCCTGGCCGAGCACGCGCCCGTCGCGCAGGTCGCGCACCGGCTGCAGGGCGAGGCCGACCCCGCCGGCGAGCAGGTGCTGCACCGCGGCGCGCTCGGGCAGGCCCTCGTCGTCGTCGGGCGTGATGGACCGGTCGGGGAGCAGGGCCGTGCGCGAGCGCAGGCCGCGCGCGGCCAGCTCCATGCGCTCCCAGCGGCGCGCCTGGCGGTGGTAGCGCCGCACGGCGAACCACGCCAGCAGCGCGCCGGGCAGCGCGACCGCGACGGCGGCCGGCGCGGTGTCGCGCAGCGCGTCGTGCGTCGTCTCCGTCACCGACCAGGCGGCGGCGCCCGCGTCGAGCACCAGGGCCAGCGCGACGCAGCGCGCACCGACGCCGTGCGGCCGCGGGCGCGGCAGCAGCCACACGACGGCCGCCGCCCAGGCGGCCGCGGACGCGACGGCCTGCGCGCCGTGCCCGTGCGCGCCGGCGGCCACCAGCCCGGCGCCGGTCGCAGCGGCCAGGCCCAGCGGCACCGCCACGAGCAGCGGCCCCCGGCGCACGAGCGCGGACGACAGCACCGACAGCGACAGCGACAGGTGGCCTGCGACGCTGCTCGCCTCGGCGAGCACGTGGTCGCCGCGCCGCAGCCCGACGACCTGCACGAGCAGCGCGACCGCGAGGCCGGCGAAGCCCGCGCCGACCCAGCGCAGCCGCGGCTGGTCCGTGACGAGCGCCTGCACCACCAGGCCGTACGCCGCGAGCACGGCCCCCGCGCCCCCGAGCGCGAGCAGCACGCCGGTCGTCGTCGGGGCGAGCGGCGTCGACTCGGGGGCGATCTGCAGCGGCACGAGCACGGCCACGGCGACCGCCACCGCGACGGCGAGCGGCCACAGCGGCCCCAGCCACGTCTCCGGCGGCTGCGTGGGGAGCGCCCACCGCATGCGCGGGCGCCCGCCCCTGCTCGGCCGCATCGCCGTCCCTCCGCCAGTCCTGGTGCCGCGACACCGTCCCACGGCGCAGCCGCGCGCGTGGTCAGGCGACTACCCTCGTGACGTGGCGCTCTACCGCGACGAGGGCGTCGTCCTGCGGGTGCAGAAGCTCGGCGAGGCCGACCGCATCGTCACCGTGCTGACCCGCACGCACGGACGCGTGCGGGCCGTCGCGAAGGGCGTGCGCCGCACCCGCTCGCGCTTCGGCGCCTCGGTCGAGCCCTTCAGCCACGTCGACCTGCAGCTGTGGGAGGGCCGCGGGTCGCTCGACACCGTGACGCAGGCCGAGAGCCTCACCGCTTACGGCGACCGGCTCGTCGGCGACTACGCGCGCTACACCGCCGGCACCGCCGTCCTCGAGACGGCCGAGCGGCTCACCGCCGAGGAGCGCGAGCCCTCGCTGCGGCTGTTCCTGCTCGTCATCGGCGCGCTGCGCGCGCTGGCCCCGCCCGCCGGCTCGGACGCCGTCGAGCGCGACCCGGGGCTCGTGCTCGACGCCTTCCTGCTGCGCGCCATGAGCGTCGCGGGCTACGCGCCGGCGCTCGACGACTGCGCGCGCTGCGGCACGCCCGGCCCGCACCGCGCCTTCAGCGTGCCGGCCGGCGGCACCGTCTGCCCGGCCTGCCGCCCCGCCGGCGCGGCCTCGCCGTCGCCCGCCGCGCTCGTGCTCATGGGCGACCTGCTCAGCGGCGCCTGGGACGGCGCGGAGGCCACCGGCGGACCGGTGCGCCGCGAGGTCAACGGCCTGGTGTCGGCCCACCTGCAGTGGCACCTCGAGCGCGGGCTGCGCTCGCTGCCGCTGGTCGAGCGCACGTGAGGGCGTCGCGGCGCGCCGCCGCCCCGCGCCGCGAGGTGCGCCCGCCGGCGCCGCACCCGTCGGGCGCCCGGCCGCCGGCGCTGCCGCCCGAGCTCGTGCCGCAGCACGTCGCCGTCGTCATGGACGGCAACGGCCGCTGGGCCGCCGACCGCGGCCTGCCCCGCACCGCCGGCCACGAGGCCGGCGAGAGCTCGCTGTTCGACGTCGTCGAGGGCGCGATCGAGCTCGGCGTGCGCTGGGTGTCGGCGTACGCCTTCTCGACGGAGAACTGGAAGCGCTCGCCCGACGAGGTGCGCTTCCTCATGGGCTTCAACCGCGACGTCATCCGGCGGCGCCGCGACGAGATGCACGAGCTCGGCGTGCGCGTGCGCTGGGCGGGCCGCCGCCCGCGGCTGTGGCGGTCGGTCGTGCGCGAGCTCGAGGAGGCCGAGGAGCTCACCCGCGGCAACGACGTCTGCACGCTCACCATGTGCGTCAACTACGGCGGCCGGGCCGAGATCGCCGACGCCGCGCGCGGCCTCGCGCTCGACGTCGCCGCGGGGCGCGTCGACCCGGCGAAGGTCGACGAGCGCGTGCTGGCCCGCTACCTCGACGAGCCGGACATGCCCGACGTCGACCTGTTCCTGCGGACCTCCGGCGAGCAGCGCACGAGCAACTTCCTGCTGTGGCAGTCCGCCTACGCCGAGCTGGTCTTCCTCGACGTGCTGTGGCCCGACGTCGACCGCCGCCACCTCTGGCAGGCGGTCGAGCAGTACGCCGCCCGCGACCGGCGCTACGGCGGCGCCCTGCCGAACGCCGTCGCGGAGAGCACCCTGGACCGACCCGGAGATCGCCCCTGAGGGGCACCCGCTCGTCCTCCGGCGCCCCTACCGTCCGGGCGTGAGCGGTCGCCCGGACCGCTGAGGGGGCCTCGTGGAACGACTCGCACGCACCGTGGTCCGGCGCCGCCGGCTCGTCGGGGTGACCTGGCTGCTGCTGCTCGTCGCCGGCCTGCTGTCGGCCGGCCCGGCCGCCGACCGGCTGACGCTCGACTTCTCGCTGCCCGGGCAGCCCGGCGACACCGCCGACCGCCAGCTCCTCGAGGACTACGGCGCCAGCTCGTTCGACACGCTGCTGCCCGTCGTCACCGTGCCGGAGGGCACCACGGTGGCCGAGCGGTCGCAGGAGGTGGCGGCGGTGTTCCAGGCGCTGCGCGACGAGGTGCCGGGCATCCGGCTCGTCGACGCGGCGTCCAGCGGCGACGACCGCCTCGTGACCGACGACGGGCGCACGGCCTTCGCGCTCGTGCAGGGGCCGTACCCGACCGGCTTCGGCCCGGGCGTCGAGGCCGCGCTCGAGCCGGTGCTCGCCGAGCGCGCGGCGGCCGCCGGCCTCACCAGCGGGCTCACGAGCTTCGGCCTGCTGTCGGCGGGCGGGGAGACCGAGGGGCCGAGCGTGCTCGTCGAGACGCTGCTCGGCGCCACCGGCGCCCTCGCGGTGCTGCTGTTCGTCTTCGCGTCGTTCCTGGCGCTCGTGCCGCTGCTCATCGCCGCGGTCAGCATCCTCACGACGTTCCTGCTCGTGCTCGGGCTCACCTACCTGACCGACGTCAGCTTCGTCGTGCAGTTCCTCATCTCGCTCGTCGGCCTCGGCGTCGCCATCGACTACTCGCTGCTGCTCGTGTCGCGCTGGCGCGAGGAGCGCGAGCGCGGGCGCAGCAACGACGAGGCGGTCGTCGTGGCCGTGCAGACCGCGGGCCACGCCGTGCTCGCCAGCGGCGTGACCGTCGCGGTCAGCCTGCTGGCGCTGCTCGTGCTGCCGGTGCCGTTCCTGCGCAGCATGGGCCTCGGCGGCATGCTCATCCCGCTCGTCAGCGTCGCCGTGGTGCTCACCCTGCTGCCCGCGCTGCTGTCGAAGGCCGGGCCGCGCGTCGACTGGCCGAGGATCCGCCACGAGGCGACGGCGTCGCGCGGCTGGATGGCGTGGGCGCGCGTCATCGTGCGCCGGCGCGGGATCGCGGTCGGCGTCGCGGTGCTCGCCCTGGCCGTGCTCATCGCCCCCGTCTTCGGCATCCGCATCGGCAACGCCGACAGCGCCTCGCTGGCGCGCAGCGGCCCGGCGTACGAGGCGCTGCGGGTGCTCGAGGACGGCGGCGTCGGCAGCGGCGTGCTCACGCCGATGAGCGTCGTC
>CANKBT010000240.1 GCA_947479995.1 Frankiaceae bacterium
CGAGGGCGCCGACGAGCTGGTCTTCCTCGACATCACGGCGAGCAGCGGGAGCCGCGAGACGACGTACGACGTCGTGCGCCGCACCGCCGAGCAGGTCTTCATCCCGCTGACCGTCGGCGGCGGGGTGCGCTCCGTCGACGACGTCGACCGGCTGCTGCGCGCCGGCGCCGACAAGGTCGGCGTCAACACCGCGGCCATCGCCCGGCCCGCGCTGCTCAGCGAGATCGCCCGGCGCTTCGGCAGCCAGGTGCTCGTGCTCTCGGTCGACGCACGCCGCGGCGGCGGCACGGCGAGCGGCTACGAGGTCACGACGCACGGCGGGCGCACCGGCACCGGCCTCGACGCCGTCGCGTGGGCGCGGCGCGGCGAGGAGCTGGGGGTCGGCGAGGTGTTGCTCAACTCCATGGACGCCGACGGCACCCGCCGCGGCTACGACGTCGAGATGACCGCCGCGGTCCGCGCGGTCGTGTCGGTGCCGCTGGTCGCGAGCGGCGGCGCCGGCCGGGTCGAGGACTTCGCCCCCGCGGTCGACGCGGGCGCCGACGCCGTGCTGGCCGCCAGCGTCTTCCACTTCGGGCAGCTGACGATCGGCGACGTCAAGGGCGCGCTGCGCGCCGAGGGCCACCCGGTCCGCTAGGGCCCCGCTAGACGCCGCGCGGCGCCGCGCGGGCGGCGGCGACCGCCTCCTCGCTGCCCTCGAGCTCGACGTCCGCCCAGTCGCGGCCGAACAGCCACAGCAGCAGCTCGGGGACGGGCCCGCGCACGACGACCGGCAGCGCGCCGGACCGCAGCCGGCGCACCCGGCCGTCCGGGGTCGCGACGACCAGGGCGAGCCCGCGGGCCCGGGCGGTGAGCAGCGGCCCGACCGCGCGCACCCGCGCCCAGAGCGCGGCGTCGCGCTCCGGCGACGCGGCCAGCGGGCCGGGTGCGGCGACCCGGCGCACGTCCTCGTGGTGCACGAACCACTCGTGCAGCTCGCCGGCGTCGCTCCAGCGGGCCGGCGACCAGGGCGGCGGGCCGGCGACGAGGTCGGCGACCAGCTCCTCGTGCGGCCGGGCGGCGGCGCGCTGCTCGAGCGCCGCCGTCACGCGGTGCAGGGGCGGGACGACGAGGCCGGGCAGCGCCTGCGGCCGGCGCTCGCGCACCCACAGGTGCGCGGCGAGCCCGCGGGCGTCGTAGTCGCCGCACAGGGTGTCGGAGGTCGGGGGCAGGGTCTGCAGCAGCGCGAGCAGGGCGGAGCGCTCGACGGCGGCGGGGGAGGGCATGAGGCATGGTGGCGCGCGGGCCCGCGGGGGAACACCCCGGGGCCGGGCGTTGTCGTCCCACGAGGACCGCACGCCACCCGAGCACTGGAGGACCGTGACCACGAAGCCGCCCCCGGGCGTCCTGCGCCGGGGCTTCGGCGTCCTGTGGGTCGCGGTCAAGGAGCAGCCGCGGATCTTCACCGTGGCCGCCGTCGGCAGCTTCGTCTTCGCCGTCACGACGATCGGCCAGGCCTACGTCTTCGGCGCCGTGACCGACCGCGTCATCGTGCCCTCGATCGAGCGGGGCGAGGCCGAGACGAGCGCGCTCGCCCTCGCCTTCCTGGCGATCATGCTCGTGGCGACGCTCAAGGTGGCCGGCATCATCGCCCGCCGGCTCGGCGCCGGGATCATGCAGTACCGCCTGCAGGCCGGCTACCGCCAGCGCGTCACCCGGCGCTACCTCACGCTGCCCTTCGCCTGGCACCAGCGGCACCCCACCGGCGAGCTGCTGTCCAACGCCGGCTCCGACGTCGAGGCGACCTGGTCGCCGATCGCGCCGTTCCCGTTCGCGGTCGGCGTGGTCGTCATGCTCGTCGGCACCCTCGGCCTGCTCGTCGTCACCGACCCGGTGCTGGCGCTCGTCGGCTCGGTCGTCTTCCCGCTCATCGCCTGGCTCACGGTCGTCTACAGCCGGCGCATGTCGCCGCTCATGACCCGTGCGCAGCAGCTGCGCGGCGAGGTGAGCGGCATCGCGCACGAGAGCTTCGACGGCGCGCTCGTCGTCAAGACCCTGGGGCGCGAGACCTCCGAGACCGAGCGGTTCACGGCCAAGGCCCACGAGCTGCGCGACACGATGATCCGCGTCGGGCGGCTGCGCGGGCTGTTCGACCCGGTGATCGAGGCGCTGCCCAGCCTCGGCGTGCTCGTGGTGCTGCTCGTCGGCACCGCCCGCGTCGGCAGCGGCGCCATCGACGCCGGGCAGCTGGTCCGCGTCGCCTACCTGTTCACGCTGCTGGCCTTCCCGGTGCGCGCCATCGGCTGGGTGCTCAACGAGCTGCCGCGCAGCGTCGTCGGCTGGGACCGCGTGCAGCGCGTGCTCACCGCCTCCGGCAGCCAGGAGCACGGCGACGCGCGCCTCACCGGCGCCCGCGGGGCCGCGCTGTCGGTCGCCGGCGCGCGCTTCGCGTACGGCGACGCCGAGGTGCTGCACGGCGTCGACCTCGAGGTCGCGCCCGGGCGCACGGTCGCGGTCGTCGGGCCCACGGGCAGCGGCAAGTCGACCCTCGCCACCCTGCTCGTGCGCCTGGTCGACCCGGCGCAGGGCGTCGTGCGGCTCGACGGCACCGACGCCCGCGACCTCGCGGCCGGCGAGGTCGCCCGCGCCGCGGCGCTCGTGCCGCAGTCGACGTTCCTGTTCGACGACACCGTCCGCGGCAACGTCACCCTCGGCGCCGACGTGCCCGACGAGGACGTCTGGGCGGCGCTGCGCCTGGCGCAGGCCGACGGCTTCGTCGCCGCCCTGGGCTCCGGGCTCGACACCGTGGTGGGGGAGCGCGGCACCACCCTGTCCGGCGGCCAGCGGCAGCGGCTCGCGCTCGCCCGCGCGGTGGTGCGCCGGCCGCGCCTGCTCGTGCTCGACGACGCCACCAGCGCCGTCGACCCCCAGGTCGAGCAGCGGATCCTCGCCGGGCTGCGCGCGTCCGACGCCGGCAGCACCGTCGTGGTCGTCGCCTACCGCCAGGCGACCATCGCGCTCGCCGACGAGGTGGTCTTCCTCGACCGCGGCGTCGTCGCCGACCGGGGCACGCACGCCGCCCTGAGCGCCCGCAGCGCCGGCTACCGCGACCTCGTCACCGCCTACGAGCGCGTCACCGACGAGGTGATCGCGTGACGGCCCCGGCCGCCGAGCGCCCCCGCAGCGCCGCCGCGCCGCGCACCGGCGGCACGGTCGACGCCGCCGGGCCCGAGCGCGGCGCCTTCGCCACGCTCGCGCACGGCCTGCGGCTCGCGCCGGAGTTCCGCGAGGGCCTGCTCGTCACGCTGCTGCTCGCCCTGCTGTCGACCGCCGGCCGCGTGGTGGTGCCCGTGGCCGTGCAGCAGACCATCGACAGGGGGCTGTCCGGGCCGACGCCCGACACCGGGCTGGTGCGCACGGCGTGCCTGCTCGCGGCCGCCGCCGTGCTCGTCACGGCCGGCGCCAACTACGCCATGAACGTCCGGCTCTACCGCACGACGGAGAACGGCCTCGCCGCGCTGCGCGTGCGGGGCTTCCGGCGCGTGCACGACCTGTCGGTGCTGCACCAGGCCGCCGAGCGGCGCGGCTCGCTGGTCAGCCGGGTGACCAGCGACGTCGACACCATCAGCACCTTCATGCAGTGGGGCGGCCTGCTCGTCCTGGTCTCCACCGCCCAGATGCTGCTGGCCACCGTCCTCATGCTGGTCTGGTCGTGGCAGCTCACGCTGCTCGTCTACGCGTGCTTCCTGCCGCTGTTCCTCGGCGTCCGGTTCTTCCAGGCGCGGCTGGCCTCGGCCTACCTCACCGTCCGCGAGCGCATGGGCGAGCTGCTCGGCGCCGTCGCCGAGTCCGTCGTCGGCGCGCAGGTCATCCGCGCGCACGCCGTCGAGGCCCGCACCGCCGAGCGCGTCGACACGGCCGTGGAGGCCACCCGCGCCGCGCAGGTGCGGGCGCAGACCATCGCCGCGGCGACGTACTCCTCCGGAGAGCTGACGGCCGCCTTCGCCAACGGCGCGGTCGTCGTGGTCGGCGTGCTGCTCGGCATCGACGGCGACATCACGACCGGCCGGCTCGTCGGCTTCCTGTTCCTCGTCACCCTGTTCATCCAGCCGGTGCAGGTCGCGACCGAGCTGCTCAACGAGGCGCAGAACGCCGTCGCCGGCCTGCGCCGGGTGCTCGGCGTGCTCGACACCCCGACTGACGTGGCCGACCCGGCGCAGGGCCGCCCGCTGCCGCCCGGCCCGGTCGGCGTCGTCTTCGACCACGTCGCCTTCGCCTACCCGGGCGGGCCGGAGGTCGTCCACGACGTCGACCTCGCGATCGCGCCGCGCACCCGCGTCGCCGTCGTCGGCGAGACCGGCAGCGGCAAGACGACGCTCGCCAAGCTCGTCACCCGGCTGATGGACCCGACCCGCGGGCGCGTGCTGCTGTCCGGCGTGCCGCTCGACGAGGTGGCCTTCTCCTCGCTGCGCAGCCGCGTCGTCATGGTCCCGCAGGACGGCTTCCTGTTCGACGCGACCGTCGCCGACAACGTCCGGTACGGCCGGGCCGACGCGACGGACGACGAGGTCGAGGCGGCGTTCCTCGAGCTCGGGCTCGGCGACTGGCTCGCCGGCCTGCCCGACGGCGTCGCGACCGCCGTCGGCGAGCGCGGCGAGTCGCTCTCGGTCGGCGAGCGCCAGCTCGTCGCCATCGCCCGCGCCTACGTCGCCGACCCCGACCTGCTCGTGCTCGACGAGGCCACCAGCGCGGTCGACCCGGCCACCGAGGTCCGCCTGCAGCGGGCCCTCGACGCGCTCACGCGCGGACGCACCACCCTGGCGATCGCGCACCGCCTGTCGACGGCCGAGGGCGCCGACGAGGTGCTCGTCGTCGACAAGGGCGAGGTCGTGCAGCGGGGCCCGCACGCCGAGCTCGTCGACGTGCCCGGCGTCTACGCGCGGCTCCACGCGTCGTGGGTGGCGCCGCACCGGTGAGCGGGCGCACGGCGGAGCGACGCGGCCTGCTCGCCGCGTTCTCCGCGTACGGCCTGCTGTGGGGCGCCTGGTCGGCGGTGCTCCCCGACGTGCAGGAGCGCACCGGCACCAGCGACGGCGCCCTCGGCCTGGCCCTCGGCGCCCTCGCCGTCGCGGCGCTGCCGGCCATGCCGCTCGCCGGCCGCCTGGTCGACCGGCGCGGGGCGCGGCGGCTGCGCCCGGCTGCGCTGCTGGCCTTCGGCGTGGCCGGCAGCCTCCCGGGCTTAGCCACCTCGCCGCTCGGCCTCGTGCTCGCGCTCGTCGCGCTGGGCGCCACCTCCGGCCTGC
>CANKBT010000241.1 GCA_947479995.1 Frankiaceae bacterium
CGGGGTGCTGGTCTTCGTGGTGCCCGTGCGCCACCCCGGCACGGTGCCGGACTGGGCGGCCGTGCAGGCGCGCCTGCACGAGACCGCCCGCTCGATCGCCGCGCAGGACAGCCGCGCCTGGCGCGCGGTCGTCGTCGCGCAGGCCGGGGCCGCCCTGCCGAGCCTGCCCGCCGGCTTCGAGGTCCGCCGCGTCGACGTCGCGCCGCCCGAGGTCGCGCCCGACGCGACGCAGCAGGAGCGCTACGAGGCGGTGCGCGCCGACAAGGGCCGGCGCGTGCTCGCGGCCCTGCCCGGCACCGCCGGCGGCGACCACGTCATGACGGTCGACTACGACGACTGGGTGAGCCGGCGGCTCGCCGGCACCGTCGAGGGCCACGACGGGCCGGGCTTCTACCTCGGCCGCGGCTGGCGCTACGACGGCGGGCGCTTCCTCTCGCCGGTCGAGGCCTTCCACCGCGTGTGCGGGTCGAGCCTCATCGTGCGCCGGTCGCTGCTCGACGTGCCCGACGACGTCGGGCAGGCCGGTGAGCGGGCGGTGCGGCGGCACCTGGGCAGCCACCGCTTCCTGCCGGGCGACCTGCAGGAGCGCGGCACCCCGCTCGCGCTGCTGCCGTACCGCGGCGCCGTCTACCGCGTCGGGGTGGCCGGCTCGGTCACCGGCGCCTGGGGCACGGCGCAGTGGCTGTCACCGCGCCAGCTCCGGCACCCCCGCGCGTACGCCCGCCGGCTGGCCGCGCTGCGGCCCGTGCGCCCGGCGCACCGCCGCGAGTTCGGGCTCGCGCCGCGCGGTCACTAGCCTCGACCGGATGACCACCCCGCCGACCGCCCCCACCGGCGCCGACCGCCGCCGCGGCCCGCTGCGCCCCGGCGACCAGGTCCAGCTCACCGACCCCAAGGGCAAGATGCACACCATCACCCTGGTCGAGGGCGCGGCCTTCCACACCCACCGCGGGGTCCTGCAGCACGACGACCTGCTCGGCGGCCCCGAGGGCACGGTCGTGCGGATCGGCTCCACCGACTACCTCGCGCTGCGGCCGCTGCTGTCGGACTTCGTGCTGTCGATGCCGCGCGGCGCCCAGGTCGTCTACCCGAAGGACGCCGGCCAGGTCGTGCAGATGGCCGACGTCTTCCCCGGCGCCCGCGTCGTCGAGGCCGGCGTCGGCTCCGGCGCGCTGTCGATGTCGCTGCTGCGGGCGGTCGGCGACACCGGCCGGCTGTCGTCGTACGAGCGCCGCCCCGACTTCGCCGAGATCGCGAAGGCCAACGTCGAGCGCTTCTTCGGCGGGCCGCACCCCGCCTGGTCGGTGACGGTCGGCGACCTGCAGGACGCGCTCGTGGAGACCGACGTCGACCGCGTGGTGCTCGACATGCTCGCGCCCTGGGAGACGCTCGACGCCGTCTCGCGCGCCCTGCGCCCCGGCGGCCTGGTCTGCGCGTACGTCGCCACGACCACGCAGCTGTCCACGACGGTCGAGGCGCTCCGCGCGCACGGCACCTTCACCGAGCCGCAGTCGTGGGAGTCGATGGTCCGCGGCTGGCACGTCGAGGGGCTGGCCGTCCGCCCCGAGCACCGCATGGTCGGGCACACCGGCTTCCTGTGCACCAGCCGCCGCCTGGCCGACGGCGTCGAGCCGCCGCTGCGCCGTCGCCGCCCGAGCAAGGGGGCGTACGGCGAGCCCGCGGCCGAGGCGCCGCCCGCCGAGCGCGACGCGCCGTTCCGCCCCGACCTGCCCTAGCCCGCGGTCAGCGCGGGACGGCGGTGACGGCGCCCGTGCGGGTGTCGCGCAGCAGCGCCCCGCCCTGGAAGTCCTGCCGCTGGCGGCCCGGCCCGTCGTCGCGCGCCTCGGCCACCGGCAGCCGCAGCGCCCCGCCGTCGGCGCCGCGCGCCGCCCAGGCGGCGTGGAACGCGCCGTGCACGCTCACCGCCCCCGTGGCCGGCGACCAGTGCACGGCGCCGCCCTGGAAGGCGTTGCGGCGCCCGGTGCCGCCCGGTGCGTCCTGCTCGTCGGTGGTCGGGTAGCCGAGCGGGCCGGCCTGGCTGCCCAGCCGGTTCCAGACGACCTTGATCGCGCCGTAGACCGCCCGGGCGCCGGTCTCCGGCGACCAGACGACGGTGCCGCCCGTGCCGCCGGCGAAGTCCTGGTAGCGGCCGCGGCCGTCCGGCGTCGGCCGCTCGTCGGTGCTCGGGTAGCCGAGCGGGCCGGCCTGGCTGCCCAGGCGGTTCCAGGTCTGCTTCACCGCGCCGAAGACCGCGCGCGAGCCGGTCGTGGGGGAGTGCACCACCGTCGCCGGGCCCTCGCCGTCGCGCCCCGCGAAGTCGTTGTAGCGGCCGCGGCCGTCGCCGGTCGGCAGCTCGCTCGTCGTCGGGTAGCCCAGCCGCCCGGCCTGGCTGCCCAGGGCGTTCCAGCACCCGCGGATGGCCCCGAGCACGGCGTGCGCGCCGGTCTCGGGCGACCAGACGACCGTCGCGCCGCCGGAGAAGTCGTTGTAGCGGCCGCGGCCGTCCCCGGTGGGCAGCTCGTCGGTGAGCGGCAGGCCGATCGGCCCGGCGACGCCGCCCTGGGCGAGGAAGGCGCCGAGCACCGCGCCGACGACCACCCAGGTGCCGGTGGCCGGCGAGGTGTAGATGCGGCCCCGCTCGAAGTCCTGCGCCGTGCCGCCCCGCGCCGTCGGGTACTGCCCGGAGGTCGGCGCGCCGAGCACGGCCGCGCCGCCGTACGCCTGGTGCTTGCGGGCGATCGGGTCGGTCGAGGCCGCCAGCTGCGTGACGGCGGCGGGCAGCCGGTCGCGCACCAGCGCGTACGCCGCGTCGCCCGGGCAGGTCGTCTGCGACATCGCGCGGTGGCCCTCGACCGTGCGCGTCACCACGCGGGTGCCGGCGGGGTGCCGGTTGCTGCCGCGGCTGACGAAGGCGGCCGTCGCCCCCGGCCGGGTGTCGACGCCGTAGCGCCGGGCGAGCCAGGCGAGCAGCGACGTCATCGACGCCTCGGCCTGGGGCGTCGGCGCGACCGTGGTGTGGTCGCCGAGGAAGCAGCCGAGCTGCGCGAAGCCCTGCGAGCCGCCGGTGGCGTCCGGCTGCACGGGGCCGGCGAGGCTGCCGGCCCGGCCCTCCCAGATGCCGCCGTAGCGGTCGACGAGGAAGTTGTACGCGAGGTCCGGCCAGCCCTTGGTGCCGGTGTGCGTGTCGTACATGCCGCGCAGCAGGCCCGGGACGGCGCCCTCGGCGTAGCCGTTGCCGGGGGAGGCGGTGTGGTGCACGAGCAGGAAGCGCACGTCGCCCGGGGCCTCGACCGCCAGCGGGCGCCGCGGCGGGCGGTCCGGCCCGGCCCACGCCGACCGGGGCCGCACGGCCGGCTCGGCGGTGAGCAGCCGCGGGTCCGGGGCGGCGAGCGCCGGCGCCGCGCCGAGCACGCCGCCCACCAGGCCGGCACCGCCGAGCGCCAGGCCGAGCCCGAGGCCGCCGGCGCCGCGCACGACGGCGCGGCGGGTCGGCGACGCCGGACCGGCGTCCGAGCAGGTCTCGCACACGTCGCCTCCCGGGCGGTCGGGGGTGCCGCCGGGCGGACGCTAGCCCGCGGCCCGGCCCGCGCGGGCGGCTTCACGAAGATCGGCGAACGACCCCCGCGGGGCCGCCGGGCGTGCCACGCTGCCGCCGCTCGAGGTCCGCGACCGCGCTGCGACGGAGGAAGAGTGCGCGTCACCCCCCCAGACCACAGCACCCTGGCGACGAAGGCCGCCCGGCTGCACCAGCTCGCCACGCACCCCGGCGCCCGCGGGCGCCGGCCGCAGCAGGCCGCGGTCGCGCTGTCCGCGCTCGCGGTCAACCGCGTGCTGCACCGCCCGCTGACGGTGCGCCTCGGCGAGCGCAGCCGCATCCGCGCCGACCAGCGGTTCCACTCGTCGATGACGGCGGCCTACTTCGGCGTGCCCGACCCGGGGGCGTACGCGTTCTGGCGCGGGCTGCTGCGCCCGGGCGACCTGGTGGTCGACGTCGGCGCCAACGTCGGCGTCATCAGCCTGCTGCTGGCCGAGCTCGGCGCCGACGTCATCGCCGTCGAGGCCGACCGCGCCGCGTTCGCCGAGCTGGAGGGCAACGTCCGCCGCAACGCCGACCTCTCGTCGCGGGTGAGCACGTTCTGCGCGGCGGTGTCCGACGCGGTCGGCCTGCTGCGCTTCTCGACCGGCCGCGACGCGAGCAACGCCGTCGTGCAGGGCGACGAGGAGGGCGTCGAGGTGCTGGCCGTCGACCTCGACACGCTGCTGGCCGGCCGGCGGCCGCGCGGCCTCAAGGTCGACGTCGAGGGGGCGGAGCGCCTGGTGCTCGAGGGCGCCTCCCGGGTGCTCGCCGAGGACCGGCCCGTCCTGCAGCTGGAGTGGAACCGCATGAGCGAGCGCTGCCTGGGCGAGAGCCGCGAGCCGGCGTGGGAGGTGCTGCGCGCGCACGACTACGCCGTCTGCCACGTCGACGGCGCCGGCACGCTCACCGAGGCCGCCGACCCGCGGACGTACGTGTCGGACGTCGTCGCCGTGCCGTCGGAGCTGGTGCGGCGCGAGGGCGGCCGGGTGCGCGTCGCCGCCTAGGCCGAGCGGCGCGCCCGCCGGGCGCGGCGGGCCCGGCGGGGCCGCAGCCGCACGAGCGCGACGCCGAGCACGGCGCCCGCGGCGTTGAGGCCGACGTCGCGCAGGCTCGAGGTGCGGCCGTCGAGCACGGTGCCCTGCACCAGCTCGACGACGGTCGAGGCGAGCACCAGCCCGAGCACGAGCGTCGTGGCCAGCACCCGCGGCAGCAGCGCGGCGAGCACCGCCCCGACCGGCACGAGCAGCAGCACGTTGGCCGCGGCCTCGACCACCTCGGGCTCTGGCGAGCCGGGCAGGGCCTCGGCCACGTCGAACAGCAGCCGCTTGGGGTCGGGCCCCAGGGTGAGCGCCGCGAGCCCGGCGAGCAGCAGGGCGGCGAGCACCAGCAGCGCCGCCCGGCCGC
Source organism: Frankiaceae bacterium (assembly GCA_947479995.1). Lineage (GTDB taxonomy): Bacteria > Actinomycetota > Actinomycetes > Mycobacteriales > SCTD01 > CANKBT01. Next base: position 4,982 of record CANKBT010000241.1, read on the forward strand.
GGGTCACGCGCGCCGCCGGGGCCGGGCCCGCACGAGCGCGACGCCGAGCGCGCCGCCCAGCGCGTTGAGCGCGACGTCGCGCAGGCTCGGGGTGCGGCCGGGCAGCAGCACCGCCTGCGCCGCCTCCACGCCGGCGGCCGCGGCGAGCAGCCCGACGGCGAGCACCGCGGCCCGCACGCGCGGCAGCAGCACCGCGAGCACCAGGCCGACCGGCGCGAGCAGCAGCGCGTTCGCCGCCACCTCGACCTCGCGCCGGTCGGGGAAGCCGGGGCTGCCGGGCGTGAGGTCGTCGGCCACC
>CANKBT010000242.1 GCA_947479995.1 Frankiaceae bacterium
CCGCGGTAGGGCACCTGCCCCTCGATGCCCTCGGGCACGATCCGGTCGTCGGTCGCGACGTCGGCCTGGAAGTAGCGGTCCTTGCTGTACGACTGCTTGCCCCGCGAGGCCATGGCGCCGATCGAGCCCATGCCGCGGTAGGCCTTGTACTGCTTGCCGCCGACGAAGATGAGGTCGCCGGGGCTCTCGTCGCAGCCGGCGAGCAGGCTGCCGACCATGACGGTGTCGGCGCCGGCGACGAGCGCCTTGGCGATGTCGCCGGAGTACTGCACGCCGCCGTCGGCGACGAGCGGCACGCCGGCCGGACCGCACGCCTTGGCGGCCTCCATCACCGCGGTGACCTGCGGCACGCCGACGCCGGCGACGACCCGGGTGGTGCAGATGGAGCCGGGGCCGACGCCGACCTTGACGCCGTCGACGCCGGCGTCGACGAGCGCCTGCGCCCCCTCGCGGGTGGCGACGTTGCCGCCGAGCACCTGCACGTGCGCGGTCGCCGGGTCCTTCTTGAGCCGCGCGATCATGTCGAGCATGAGCCGGGCGTGGCCGTTGGCGACATCGGGCACGAGCACGTCGACGCCCGCCTCGACGAGCGTCGTGGCGCGCTCCCACGCGTCGCCGAAGTAGCCGATCGCCGCGGCGACCAGCAGGCGGCCGTGCTCGTCCTTGGACGCGTGCGGGAACTGCTCGGACTTCACGAAGTCCTTGACCGTGATGAGCCCGGCGAGCCGGCCCTGCTCGTCGACGAGCGGCAGCCGCTCGCGCTTGTGGCGGCGCAGGATCGCGGTCGCCTCCTCGCGCGAGCTGCCCACCGGCGCGGTGACGAGCGGCATCGGCGTCATGACGTCGCCGACGCGGGTGCTCGCCCACTCGGCGACGGGGACGAAGCGCAGGTCGCGGTTGGTGATCATGCCGAGGAGGGTCATGTCCTCCTCGACCACCGGCAGCCCGGAGACGCGGTACTGCCCGCAGATCTCGTCGAGCTCCTCGAGCGTGGCCTTGGGCCCGATGGTGATCGGGTTGGGGATGGTGCCGGTCTGCGTGCGCTTGACCAGGTCGACCTGGTACGCCTGGTCGGCGATCGACAGGTTGCGGTGCAGCACGCCGAGGCCGCCCTGGCGCGCCATGGCGATGGCCATGCGCGACTCGGTGACGGTGTCCATGGCGCTCGACACGAGCGGCAGCCGCACGCTCAGCCCGCGCGTGAGGCGCGTGCTCGTGTCGACCTCGCTGGGGATGACGTCGGTCTCCCCCGGCAGCAGCAGGACGTCGTCGAAGGTGAGCCCGAGCGGGAGGACGGGGTCGGCAGTCACAGCGGCCTTCCGGAGAGGGGAGGCGCCCCATCCTAGGCGACCTAGGCTGCCTGCGATGACCGCGCCCGGCGAGCCGCTCGACCCCTTCGCGGGCGACCCCCACGACCCCGCGCGCGCCCTCAACGACGGCCCGGAGGCGGTCGAGCCGCTGTCGCCGGACGACCGCGAGGGCGTGCTCGAGGACCTGCAGGACCTCGAGGTCTTCCAGGCGCTGCTCGCGCCGCGCGGCGTGCGCGGGCTGGTCGTCGACTGCGGGGACTGCGCCGAGGCCCACTTCTTCGGCTGGGAGCTGCTGCGCGACGACCTGCGCTCGCTGCTCGACCGCGGCACGACCCGCGTGCACGAGCCCGCGCACGCGCCGGACCCCGAGGCGTACGTGAGCTGGGACTACGCGCGCGGCTTCGCCGACGCGGTGCTCAGCCTGGAGGACTAGCCGACGGGCCGGGCGCGGCGTCGTACGTCTGCAGCAGGCGGGCGCGCACGCCCTCGGCGCGCGCGGTGAGCTCGCCCCGGCCCTGCTCGGCGCCGACGGCCGCGATGCGCTCGACGGCGCGCTCGTACGCCGGGAGCGCCGCGGCGGGGTCGCCCCCGGCCAGGGCGCGCTCGGCGTCGTCGAGCAGCCGCGCGGTGTCGGCGGCCGCGGCGGTCGAGGCGTCGGCGGCGGCCTGCTCCTCTGGCGTGAGCGGCGCCGGCGACGGGGGCGCCGACGGCGTGGCGGAGACGGTCAGCGCCGCCCGCACCCGGCCGAGGCCGCTGTCCTCGCCCGCGGAGGCGAGCACGACGGCGACGAGCAGCAGCGCGGCGGCCACGAGGGCGACGGCCGCGCCGGTGCTGCGGGAGCGGGCGGTGTCCACCTCAGCGCCCCGACGGGCGGGGCATCAGGTGACGAGCCCGCGGCGGAAGCCGAGGGCGACGGCCTGCGCGCGGTCGTTGACGCCGAGCTTGCGGAACAGCCGGCGCGCGTGCGTCTTGACGGTGTCCTCGGACAGGTAGAGCTCGCGGCCGATCTGGCCGTTGCTCTTGCCCTGCGACATGCCGGTGAGCACCTGCAGCTCGCGCTCGGTGAGCGCGGCGGCCGGCGGGGCGCTGCGCGACGGCTCGCGCTGCAGCAGCGCGCGGCGCAGCGACGGCTCGACGAGGTCGGCGCCGTCGAGGGCGTGCGCGACGGCCGCGCAGAGCTCCTCGTGGCTGACGTCCTTGAGCAGGTAGCCGCGGGCGCCGTGCGTCACGGCGGCGGCGATCTGCTCGCGGTCGTCAGCCGCCGTCAGCATGATCACCTTGGCGTCGGGGTGCGAGGCGACGAGCCGGCGGGTGGCCTCCAGGCCGCCGAGGCCGGGCATCCGCACGTCCATGAGCACCAGGTCGGGGCGCTCGTGCGGGTAGCGCGCGAGCACCTCCTCGCCGCTCGCGGCCGTCTCCACGCGCTCGACGCCGGGGACGCCCTGCACGAACGAGCGCAGGCCCTCCCGCACGATGCGGTGGTCGTCGCAGATCAGGACGGTGGTCACGGGGCGTCTCGCAGGTCTCGCGGCATCAGTCGGGGCTCGATCTCGGGTCGGGGCAGGGTCAGGCGGAGGGCGTCCGCCTCGGTGGTGAGGTCGCCGCCGAGCGCGCGTGCGCGCTGCGCCCAGCGGTCGTCGGGGGCGTCCGCGCCGCGGACGACGACGGCGTCGCCGTCGAGCCGCACGCGCAGCGCGCCGTCGCCGGGCGCGCCGGCGAGGTCCTGCACGAGCCGGTACGCCAGCGCCGCGCCCGCGGGCGTCGTCGCGGCGCCCGGGCCGGCGTCGAGCGCGACGGGCCGCCCGCCGGCCTCGTCGAGGCGGCGGACGAGCTCCTGCAGGGCGGCGGCGAGGTCGGCGCCGCGGGGGCGCAGGTGCCACAGCGCGCGGCGCAGCTCGACCAGCGCGGTCTGCACGGCCTCGCGCACGAGCGCGGTGTCGCCGGCGTCGGCGGCCCAGCGCGCGGCGACGAGGTGCTGCACCGCGCCGTCGTGCAGGGCGTCGGCGAGGGCGTCGCGGTCCTGCTCGCCGGCGAGCAGGACGAGCGCCGCGACGTCCGCGACGTCCGCGGCGTCCCCGTTGCCCGGGGGGACGGGGGCGGGCGCGAGGGCACCGCTGGCCTGCTGCACCGCGTCCCCCTCCTGCCGCCGGCGTCCGCCCGGGTCGGGTGGACGCTCTCAGCATCGGCACGCGGGGGCCCCGACGTGAGCGCTTCGCCCCAGGTGGCCCGATGGGACCACGCCGCACCCCTCACTCGGGTGGGTGCACGACGTCACCCGGACGGGCGAACGGCGCAGCGGGAGCCGGCGGCGGGGTGCTAGCCGCCGAGCAGCGCGGCGACGTCCGGCCGGGCGAGCCACTCGGCGCGCACCACCGGCGGCAGGTCGTCGGCGACCGCGCGCACCGCCGTGCGGGCCGCGGCGAGGCTGCGGTCGCTCTCGGCGGGGTCGCTGTCGGCGACGAGCGCGCCGAGCAGCGCCCGCGACGGCCAGACGAGCGGCAGGGTGCCGAGCGACTCGGCGAGGGTCGCCGCGCGGCGCAGGGTGGTCGGCGCGTCGTCCTCGCCCGCGCTCACCTCGGCGAGCCCCTGGATGAGCAGCCCCTTGGCGACGTGCCGCGGCGCGCGGGCCTGCTCGGCGCGGTCGACGGCGGTGCGGGCGCGGACGGCGGCCTCGTCGGCGCCGCCGCCGAGCAGGGCCACCTCGGCCTGCGCCCAGCCCAGGCGCACGCGCTGGCGCCACCACTCGTCGCCGCGCTCGGGCAGCAGGGCGGCGGCCTCGGCGAGCCGGGAGGCGGCCTCGTCCGGCTCGTCGAGGCCCACCGCGTCGCTGGCCAGGCCGAGCTGGGCGTCGAACACGGCCTCGGGCGCGCCGTCGGCCAGGCCCAGCGCGGCGAGGTCGGACTCGCGGGCGACGGCGTGGCGGCCGAGCTGGCGGTGCACGCTGGCGATGGTCGAGGCGGCCAGCGCCGCGAACAGCCGGCGCTCGGGCGGGGCGCCCTCGGCGCTGCCGGAGTCGACGAGCGGCGACAGCACGGTGAGCGCGCCGCCGTAGCGCCCGCCGGCGCCGAGCGCGACGCCGAGCAGCCACGCGGCTGCGGCCACCTCCGCCGAGCGGCCCTGCGACTGCGCGACGACGACCGCCCGCTCGAGGGCGCCCACCGCCGCGGCCGGCTTGCCGTGGAAGGCGGCGTGCTCGCCGGTGGCGAGCAGCCCGGCGAGGTCGTCCTGCTCGGTCATGGCGAGGACGCTAGTGGTCGCGTGCCCCCTGCGGCGGGAGTCGGCGCCGCACCACCCGTCGGGGTGGCGGGCGGGTCAGCGCGGGGCGGCGACGGGCCCGGTGCCGACGGCGCCGGTGAGCAGGTCGAGCGCCTGCACGAGGTCGGCGGCGTGCTCGGCCCGCGGCGGCAGCGACTCGGTGCGCCAGCCCGGGCCGCCGGTGATGAGGCGCGTCGGCGGGCGCGAGGTCGGCAGCGCGTCGAGCGCGGCCGGGTCGGCGGTGCGCGGCAGCTGCGACCACAGGAACAGCGCGGCCGCGCCGGTGCGCTTGACCGACGCCACGAGGGCCTCGACCGGCATGGAGGGGCCGAGCACGCGGCAGCCCAGGCCGCGCTCGGCGAGCCCGGCGGCGATGGCGTGCAGGGGCAGCGCGTGCATCTCGTCGGGGGCGCTGGCGAGCAGCAGCGGGCGGGCGAGCGGCGCGGGGTGCGCGTGGGTCGCGACGGTGCGCAGGGCGGTGGTGATGCAGTCCGAGAGCAGGTGCTCGACCTCGACGCCCTCGCCGGTGCTGGCCCAGCGCGCGCCGGCGGCGGTGAGCACCGGCCGCAGGACGTGCTCCCAGGTCGCGACGACGCCGTGCTCGGCGAGCTGGTCGCGCACCTGCGCGGTGACGGTCTCGCCGTCGAGCGCCATGGCGGCGCGGCCGAGGCCGCGGACGACGCCGTCGGCGCCGGGCAGCGCGAGCACCCG
>CANKBT010000243.1 GCA_947479995.1 Frankiaceae bacterium
GCGGAGGGGCCGGCGGGCGGGCGGCCCGGCGGTGCCGCAGCCACGGCAGGTCGGTGCGGGGAGCGGCGCGGGCCGGGCCGAGCCGCGTCACAGCGGGAGGCCGTGGTCGGCGGCCACGCCGCGCAGCCCGCTCTCCCAGCCCTGGCCGACGACGCGGAACTTCCAGCCGCTGCTGTGCCGGTAGAGCTCGCCGAGCACGAGCGCCGTCTCCGGCCCGAGCGCGGGGGCGAGGTCGACCGAGCGGATGAGCTCCGCGCCCTGCGCGGCGTCCAGCACGCGGATGCGGCAGCGCCGGAGCTGGCCGAGCGTGCGCCGCGGCCCGCCGTCGCCCTCGTCGAGGTAGAGCACGACGCGGATCGCCGCCACCTCCGGCGGCACGTCCGGCAGGTCGACCTCGACCTGCTCGCGGTCGCCGTCGCGCGCGCGCTCGAGCTGCGCGACGGTGAGGTCGGGGCTGACGAGCTGGTTGAGGAAGACCACGTGCTCGTCGTCGGGCACGCGACCCTGAGCGTCGACGAGAAGGGTCGCGACGACGAGGGCGTCGTCGAGCTCGGCGCGGCCGCCGGCGTCCCAGTCGACGCCGAGCACGGCCGTGCGCAGCGAGGGCACCTCGCGGGTGAGCGCGACGTTGCCGCCGCGGTCGAGGGAGCGCTGGCGGGTCGTCACGGCGGCACCGTCACGCGAGCTCGAGGTCGGAGCGGGAGAACTTCGTCTGCAGGAAGCGGCCCTGCGTGCTGAGGCGCTCGGCGTCGCCGCTGTAGACCGCGAGCGCCAGGTCGCGGACCGCGGTGTCGAGCAGCCGCAGCTGCTCCTGCAGCTCCTCGCCCGGGGAGCGCCCCTGCGCTGTGCGGTGCGTCGCGGCGAACTCCGGCGGCAGCGCGAGGAAGGCGTCGAGCGAGCTCGGCAGGTAGTCCTCGACCGTCGCGGCGAGGGCGAACCGCTCGGCGCTCGACACGGTCGAGCCGCGGGTCGCGTCGGCGTGGTCGAGCAGCTCGCGCAGCTGGTCCTCGATGGCGCGCACCGCCGGGACGACGCCGACCGGCAGGCGGCCCGCCGCGCGGTTGGTGCGCACGACGACCTCGCGCAGCCGCGCGCGGAGCCGGGCCACCTCGTCCTCCGGCGTCGCGGGCGCGGGGCGGGGCGGCTCGGGCTCGCGGCCGAGCAGCCGCCTCAGCACGGGGCGCTCACGGGTGCACCTACGCCTCGGCCGAGCCCTGGTGCGACCGGTCGAGGTACGGCTTCGCGCGCTGCACCTGCTGCTCCAGCGCCTGCACCGTCGTGCCCATCGAGATGACGGCCTGCGCGCGGTAGGTGTCGATGGCGTCCATCGTCGCGAACACGTTGTCGAACGCCGCCTGCAGCGCCTCGACCGAGACGGTGGCGCTCGCCGCCTGCTCGTTGACCGCGGCGCCCTGCGTGCGGAGCAGCTCGGAGGTCGACTGGATCATCGCGCTGGTCGTGGTGTTCAGCGCGTTGATCTGGTCGAGCACCAGCTTCTGGTTGGCGAGCGCCTGCGCCACGATGACGGCGGTGCGCAGCGCCGAGACGGTGGTGGTCTGCGCGCGGTCGACGCCCTTGATGAGCTCGAGGTTGTTCTTGCGCACGAGGTCGAGCGCCAGGTAGCCCTGGGCCGACACCGCGAGCTGCGTCATGATGTCCTGCCGCCGCTGGCGCAGCGGGAACAGCGCGTCGCTCTCGAGCTGCGTGGCCTTCTCGACCTCGCCGCTGCCGCGCAGCCGCGCGACCTCGGCCTGCACGGCCTCGTCGAGGGCCGACGCGAGCTGGGCGTACTCGCTGAGCTTGCCCATGGTGGTCCACATTCTGGCCCGCTCGCCCTCGATGGCGGCGTTGTCCTTGCGCAGCTCGTCCTGGCCGGACGCGAGCGCCTTGATGATGGCGTCGAGCTGGGCCTGCGCCGACTCGTAGCGCGCGAAGTAGCGCTGCAGCTTGTCGCCGCCGGGCAGGAACTTGAGCACCTTGCGCACGCCGGACAGGTCGGCGCGCGCCGGGTCGAGCTCGGTGACGGTGGTGCGCAGCTCGAGCAGCGAGCCGGCCACCTTGGCGGTGGCGTCACCGCCCTGCCCGCCCTTCGCCGACGCGAGGGCCGCTGCGGGGCGCTGCAGCATGCGGCTCGACACGTTGGCCGAGGCGGCGATCTCGGCGGCGCCGAGGTTGGTGATGCTCTCGACCTTCTTGGTGAACTCCGGGCTGCGCGGGTCGACCGACACGAGGTCGCCGGCGAAGGCGGTCGCCTTCTGCTGCAGCTCGGTGCGCTTCTCGAGCGGCACCGGCAGCATGCCCTCGGCCTGCTGCGGCTCGACGACGGGCACCGGTGCCGGGGGCTGCAGCTGCAGCGCCGCCTGGGCGGGCTCCGGCGGGGACAGGCTCAGCGGGTCGGTCACTCGTGCTCCTCGGGAGGCGGGGCGGTCGTCAGGAGGCCTGGCTGACCGAGCTCATGTGGAAGTCGGGGACGCGCAGCGTGGGCATCCTCGTCCACGTGAGGTAGTCGCTCAGCTCGCGCGGCAGCGCCACCTCGCTGGCGCCGACCTCGGCGAGCCGGCCGAGCAGGTCGACGGGGCTGTCGTTGAAGCGGAAGTTGTTGACCGCGCCGACCACCTCGCCGCCCTCGACGAGGTAGACGCCGTCGCGCGTGAGGCCGGTGAGCAGCAGCGTCTCCGGGTCGACCTCGCGGATGTACCAGAGGCAGGTCAGCAGCAGCCCGCGCTCGGTCGAGGCGACCATCTCGTCGGTCGTCGCCGTGCCGCCGGCGTCCATGCTCAGGTTGTGCACGTACGGCGTGACGGCGCTGCCGGTGGCGCGCGCCGACGCCCGCGTCTGCATGAGCGCCTGCAGCCGCCCGTCGGCGAGCCAGTCGGTCGACGGCAGCTCGAGCCCGTTGTCGAACACCGACGACATGGCCGACGAGCCGCTCGCGACGACGAACGGCGTCACGCCCAGCTGCGGGTCGCGCGGGTCGCTCCACAGCCGCAGGCCGGGCGGGCCGAGGGCCTCGCCGACGCGCGTGCCGCCGCCCGCGCGCGAGAAGACCGTGCGGCCCTCGTCGGCGTCGCGGCCGACGGCGCTCCAGTACGCGTACGTCATGAGGTCGGCGGCGGCGCTCGGCGGCAGCAGCGTCTCGTAGCGCCCGGCGGGCAGCTCGACCTGCCGCTGCGCCCAGCCGAGCCGGCGGCGCACCTCGGCGTCGAGCGCGGGCACGTCGACGTCGGTCCAGTCGCGGGTGCTGCGCCCGACCCACGTCGAGCCGCCGGGCGCGCTGCTCTTGCCGGTCAGCTCGACGTAGCCGGTGGGCTGCGCGTCGCGCAGGCGCAGCCCCGTCGACGTGCCGAGCCAGGTGGTCGTCACGTCGTGCGAGGCGTACCCGTACAGCCGCAGGTCGTCGGCGCGCGCGGCGCCGAACGACTCGCCGAGGGCGCGGGCGAAGTCGGCGAAGACGCCGGTGCTCGTCTGCTCGGCGGGGTCCTCGAAGCCCGCGGCGGCCGTGCCCTCGACGAGCGGCCCGGCGTCCTCGGCCGCGTCGGCGTCGCGCGCGGCCTGCTCGCTGGCGCGCACCAGCGCCTCGAGGTCGTCGACGACGGTCGCGCTGCGCACGCCGAAGGACGCGCCGACCACGCTCACGACCGTCACCGAGCGGTCGCGCCCGGCGCCGTTGGTCGTCAGGCTGTTGCCGGCCCAGCGCAGGTTGACGCTGCTGCTCTCGCGCACGATCGCCACGCACCCGTCGGCGCGCGACAGCGCGAGCGCCTGCTCGACGACGTGCGCCCCGGTGCTGCTCATCGGCCGGCCTCCCGCGCGGTGTTGAGGATCGAGACGCCGCGGAACAGCGCGGACGGGCAGCCGTGCGACACCGCTGCGACCTGCCCGGGCTGGGCCTTGCCGCAGTTGAACGCGCCGCCGAGCACGTACGTCTGCGGGCCGCCGACCGCCTCGAGCGAGCCCCAGAAGTCGGTGGTCGTCGCCTGGTAGGCGACGTCGCGCAGCTGCCCGACGAGGCGCCCGCCGCGGATCTCGAAGAACCGCTGGCCGGTGAACTGGAAGTTGTAGCGCTGCATGTCGATCGACCAGCTCTTGTCGCCGACGACGTAGATGCCGCGCTCCACGCCGGCGATGAGCTCCTCGGTCGAGGGCCCGCCGGCCTGCGGCTGCAGCGAGACGTTGGCCATCCGCTGCACCGGCACGTGCGCGTACGAGTCGGCGAAGGCGCAGCCGTTGCTCCGGTCGACGCCGAGCGCCGCGGCGTTCTGCCGCGCCATGCGCCGGTCGAGCTGGTAGCCGACGAGCGTGCCGCCGCGCACGATGTCCCAGGCCTGCGTCTGCACGCCCTCGTCGTCGTAGCCGATCGTCGCGAGGCCGTGCGGCGTGGTGCGGTCGCCGGTGACGTGCATGACGTCGGAGCCGTAGCGCAGCGTGCCGAGCTGGTCGAGCGTCGCGAACGACGTGCCGGCGTACGCCGCCTCGTAGCCGAGCGCGCGGTCGAGCTCGGTCGCGTGGCCGATCGACTCGTGGATGGTCAGCCACAGGTTGCTCGGGTCGATGACGAGGTCGTAGTCGCCGGGCTCGACGCTGCTGGCCTTGGCCTTTTCGAGCAGCAGCTCCGGCAGGCGCTCCAGCTCGCCCGCCCAGTCGTACGTGCTGGTGAGGTACTCCCAGCCCTGGCCGACGGGCGGGGCGGTCGTGCGCATCGTCTCGAAGCCGCCGCCCGGGTCGACGCGCGTCGCGGTGAGGCGCGGCTGCAGCCGCACCCGCTGCTGCGTCGTCGTCGTGCCGGCGAGGTCGGCGTAGAACTTGCCCTCGAGCACCTGCTGCAGCGACGCGTCGACGTGCTGCACGTGCTCCGAGGCGAGCAGGCGCCGGCTCCAGTCGGCGAGCAGCGCCACCTTGTCGGCGTCGGGCACCGCGAACGGGTCGTCGCGGTAGTCCGAGACCCAGGTGACGTCGCCGTGCACCGGCTCGTCGGCGAGCTCGACCGGCTCGGCGTTGAGCGGCCGCGACGTGCGGGCCACCTCGACGGCCTGGCGGGCGAGCCGCACCGCCTCGTCGACGCCGACGTCGGGGCTGCTCGCGAAGCCCCACGTGCCGTCGTGCACGACGCGCACCGCCAGCCCGGCGCCGACGCCGTCGCCGAGGTCCTCGAGCGACCCGTCGCGCAGCGCGAGGTCCTGCTCGCGGACGCGCTCGACGCGGACGTCGGCGTGGGTCGCGCCGGCGTCGCGGGCGGCCTGCAGGGCGGCGTCGGCGACCTCGCGCAGGGGCA
>CANKBT010000244.1 GCA_947479995.1 Frankiaceae bacterium
ACCGCCTCCGCGGAAGCGGTGTCGGCGAGCGCCGCCTCCAGCGTCGCGACCACCTCGGTGCGGGCCGCGGCGCCGACGCCCCCGCCGGCGGCCTCGACCGCCCGGTCGGCGACCGCCTCGACGAGCTGGCGCCGCTGCGCCCCGAGCGCCCGCAGGGCGTCGCCCGCCCCGCCGCGCTGGGCGTCCGCGAGCGCCGCGCCGAGGTCGAGCAGCTGGGCCAGCAGGTCGGGGTCCGCGCGCACGAGGGCGTTGACGGCGTGCGCGGACGCCGTCGGCCGGCGCAGCGCCGCGACCGCGGTGGCCGCCTCCCGGTCGCCCTCGCCCCGGAGCCGCTTGGCCTCGGCGTCCCGCGCGGCCGTGAACGCGCCGGGCGGCAGGGCGTACAGGTCCACGTCGGCGATCGTGCCGCAGGTGCAGCGGTGTCAGGTGGGTAGGGCCCGCGGCAGTCGAGTCGAGGAGGACCACCGTGGACGGTGTCGAGGACGCGCAGCTGCCGCCCGGCGGAGTCGCACGCGCAGGGGCGTGGACGATCGCCAAGAAGCACGACGGCGAGGTGCGCGCCGTGTCGTCGCGGTGCCGCCACCAGCTCGCCGACCTGAGCGGGGGCAGCGTCGACGCGAAAGGCTGCCTCGTCTGCCCGTGGCACGGCGCCCGCTACGACCTCGAGGACGGCCGCATGGTCGAGGGCCCCAAGGGCTTCCTCGGCTACGTCGGCAAGACGCCCGGCTACACGCAGGTCGTCAAGGCGTACGGCGCCGTGACGCCGCTGCGCCGCCGGCTCGTCCGGCGCGAGGGCACCCGCTGGGTCGTGGGCGGCAAGCCGTCCGCGTGACGGCGGTGCACGGGGGCGCGGACGTCGCACCCCGGGCGTAGTTTCAGCACAGGCCCACGACGAGGAGCACGCATGGCGACCAGGGACAGCGGCGGGCAGGACCGGACGACGCGCAAGGCCGACGAGGTCGAGGAGGTCGCCGCCGAGGAGGCGACCGACGTCCAGGAGCGCGTCGGCAAGCTGACCGACGACGTCGACTCGCTGCTCGACGAGATCGACGACGTGCTCGAGGTCAACGCCGAGGAGTTCGTGCGCGGCTACGTGCAGAAGGGCGGGGAGTGACCGCCTGAGCGCTGGCACGACGGGCGCCGACGCGGTCGACCGCTGCCCTCCTGCGGGGAGGACGAGCCCCGCGCCGGGCCGTCCCGCCCGACCGTCCCGGCCCGGTTGCGCCTAGGGTCGACGACGACCGCCACGACCCCTCGGGAGACCACCGCATGCCAGCTGCAGACGGGGCGCACGGCGCGCTGCCGGCGCACTTCACCGCCCCGGGGACGTCGTCGTTCGCCGAGTTCCTCGGCGCGGCCGCCCCCGACCTGCTCCCCAGCCGGCGCGCGCTGCCGCCCGGCACGCTCGAGGCGCCGCACGGCACGACGATCGTCGCGGTGGTCCACGCCGACGGCGTGCTCATGGCCGGCGACCGCCGCGCCACGATGGGCAACATCATCGCCCAGCGCGACATCGAGAAGGTCTTCCCGACCGACGAGCACTCCTGCGTCGGCATCGCCGGCACCGCCGGGCTCGCGGTCGAGATGGTCAAGCTCTTCCAGGTCGAGCTCGAGCACTTCGAGAAGCTCGAGGGCCACGTCCTGAGCCTCGAGGGCAAGGCCAACCGCCTGACGACGCTCATCCGCGGCAACCTCGGCATGGCGATGCAGGGCCTCGCGGTCGTGCCGCTGTTCGCCGGCTACGACCTCGCCACCGGCGCCGGCCGCATCTACGGCTACGACGTCACCGGCGGCCGCAACGAGGAGACGGCGTACGCCTCGACCGGCTCCGGCTCGATGTTCGCCCGGTCGGCGCTGAAGAAGCGCTGGCGCGAGGGCCTGGACGAGGCCGAGGCGGTGCGCGTGGCCGTCGACGCGCTCTACGACGCCGCCGACGACGACTCCGCCACCGGCGGCCCCGACCTGACGCGCAAGCTGTACCCGATCGTCATGTCCGTGACGGCCGACGGCCTGCGCCGCCTGCCCGACACCGAGGTCGAGGCGGTCGTGCAGGCCGTCGTCGCCGACCGCATGACCAACCCGGGCGGCTGAGCCGTGACCCGCCACACGAGAGGAGCGCAGCGGTGACCGCCCCGTTCTACGTCTCGCCCGAGCAGCTCATGAAGGACAAGAGCGACTTCGCGCGCAAGGGCATCGCGCGCGGCCGCTCGGTCCTGGTCATGACGTACGACGACGGCGTCCTGTTCATCGGCGAGAACCCCAGCAAGGCGCTGCACAAGGTCAGCGAGATCTACGACCGGATCGCCTTCGCGGCGGTCGGCAAGTACAACGAGTTCGAGAACCTGCGGCTCGCCGGCGTCCGCTACGCCGACCTGCGCGGCTTCCAGTACGACCGCAGCGACGTCACCGTCCGCGGGCTGGCCAACGCGTACGCCCAGACGCTCGGCACGATCTTCACCGAGAGCGGCAAGCCGTACGAGGTGGAGCTCACCGTCGCCGAGGTCGGCCGCACGACCGAGGAGGACCAGCTCTACCGCCTCACGTACGACGGGTCGGTCGCCGAGGAGCACGGCCACGTCGTCATGGGCGGCCAGAGCGAGCCGATCACCGCCGTGCTGCGCGAGGAGCACCGCGGCGACCTGCCCCTGTCCGAGGCCGTGCCGCTGGCCGTCCGCGCGCTGTCGCAGGCCGGCCCCGACGGCGAGCCGCGCACCCTCGCCCCCGACGCCCTCGAGGCGGCGGTGCTCGACCGCACCCGCCCGCGCCGCGCGTTCAAGCGGCTGCTCGCCCCGCAGCTCGCCACCCTGCTCGGCACGCCCGCCGACTCGGCCGCCACCCCTCCGGAGGACCCCGCGTGAAGCGCCCCGCCCGTCTCGCCCTCGCCGCGACCCTGACGCTGGCGCTCGCCGCCTGCGGCAGCGACGACGGCGGCGACGACCCCACGGTCGCGGCGCCCTCGGAGTCCGCCTCGGCCTCGGCCTCGGCCAGCCCCGAGGGCGAGCAGACCTGCCCGATCACCACCACCGAGGCGCCCGCGCCGGCCGGCTCGACCACCGACCTGGCCGTCAAGCCGGTCGTCGCGCCGAACGCCGCGCCCGCTCCCGAGGGCATCGTCGTCTCCGACATCGTCGAGGGCACCGGCGAGGAGGTCGGCGTCGGCGACGAGATGGCGCTGAAGTACGTCGGCGCGCTGTACGCCTCCGGCGAGGAGTTCGACTCGTCGTGGTCGCGCGACCCGAACAGCACCCTCGACCTCAACGGCGTCCTGCCCAAGGCCTGCTTCGAGGGCGTCGTGCCCGGCTTCTCGGTCGGCCCGATCGGCATGAAGGTCGGGGGCCGCCGCCAGATCACCTTCCCCGCGCAGTTCGGCTACGGCGAGCAGGGCAACCCGCCCACCATCCCCGGCGGCGCGGCCCTGGTGTTCGTCGTCGACCTCGTCTCGATCGGCGCGCCGCCGGCGTGACGTCCGCAGCGCGGCCGCCCGCGCGCACGTAGGGTCGGCACGTGGAGCGACGCATCTTCGGGCTCGAGAACGAGTACGGCGTCACCTGCACCTTCCGGGGGCAGCGCCGCCTGTCGCCGGACGAGGTCGCGCGCTACCTGTTCCGCCGCGTCGTGTCCTGGGGGCGCAGCAGCAACGTCTTCCTCAAGAACGGCGCGCGGCTCTACCTCGACGTCGGCAGCCACCCCGAGTACGCCACCCCGGAGTGCGACTCGGCGGTCGACCTCGTCACCCACGACAAGGCCGGCGAGCGCATCCTCGAGGGGCTGCTCGTCGACGCCGAGCGGCGCCTGCGCGAGGAGGGCATCGCCGGCGACATCTACCTGTTCAAGAACAACACCGACTCGGCGGGCAACTCCTACGGCTGCCACGAGAACTACCTCGTCGGCCGGCACGGGGAGTTCGGCCGGCTGGCCGACGTGCTCATCCCGTTCCTGGTGTCGCGGCAGATCATCGCCGGCGCCGGGAAGGTGCTGCAGACCCCGCGGGGCGCCGTCTACTGCGTCAGCCAGCGCGCCGAGCACATCTGGGAAGGCGTCTCCAGCGCCACGACCCGCAGCCGCCCGATCATCAACACCCGCGACGAGCCGCACGCCGACGCCGAGCGCTTCCGCCGCCTGCACGTCATCGTCGGCGACAGCAACATGAACGAGTCGACGACGCTGCTCAAGGTCGGCACGGCCGACCTCGTGCTCCGCATGATCGAGGCGGGCGTCGTCATGCGCGACCTCACGCTGGAGAACCCGATCCGGGCGATCCGCGAGATCAGCCACGACATGACCGGCACCCGCAAGGTCAAGCTGGCCAACGGCCGCGAGGCCAGCGCGCTGGAGATCCAGAAGGAGTACCTGTCCAAGGCGCTCGACTTCACCGCGCGCCGGGGCACCGACGCCACCGTGCGCCGGGTGCTCGACCTGTGGGAGCGCACCCTCAAGGCGGTCGAGACCGGCGACCTCGGCCTGGTCGACCGCGAGGTCGACTGGGTGACGAAGTACCAGCTCATCGAGCGCTACCGCGGCAAGCACGACCTGCCGCTGTCGAGCCCGCGGATCGCCCAGCTCGACCTGGCGTACCACGACGTCAACCGCAACCGCGGCCTGTACTACCTGCTCGAGCGCTCCGGCGCGGTCGTGCGCGCGACCACCGACCTCAAGGTGTTCGAGGCCAAGTCGGTGCCGCCGCAGACCACGCGCGCCAAGCTGCGAGGCGAGTTCATCGCCCGCGCGCAGGAGCGCCGCCGCGACTTCACCGTCGACTGGGTGCACCTCAAGCTCAACGACCAGGCGCAGCGCACCGTGCTCTGCAAGGACCCGTTCCGCGCCGTCGACGACCGCGTCGACAAGCTCATCGCCTCCATGTGATGAGGTGGGCGGCATGAGCAGCCCCCTCGAGAAGCCCGTCGTCACCATCCCGGAGGGCGCGCCGCCCGCCTCGCTGCAGGTCGAGGACCTCACCGTCGGCGAGGGCGCCGAGGCGGTCTCCGGCACCACCTGCACCATGCAGTACGTCGGTGTCGCGTGGTCGTCGCAGAAGCAGTTCGACGCCAGCTGGGACCGCGGCCAGCCCTTCAGCTTCCAGCTGGGCGCCGGCATGGTCATCGGCGGCTGGGACCAGGGCGTCGCCGGCATGCGCGTCGGCGGCCGCCGTCGCCTCACCATCCCGCCGGAGCTCGGCTACGGCGCCCGCGGTGCCGGCGGGCTGATCGGGCCGGGCGAGACGCTCGTCTTCGTCGTCGACCTCCTGGGCGTCCGCTAGCCGCACGCCCG
>CANKBT010000245.1 GCA_947479995.1 Frankiaceae bacterium
AGCTCGACGAGGACTTCCTGCGCGCGCTCGAGCACGGCGCGCCGCCGATGGGCGGCATGGGGCTCGGCGTCGACCGGCTGGTGATGCTGCTGACCGGGCTGCCGATCCGGGAGACCATCCTGTTCCCGCTCGTCCGCCCGGAGGGCGGCGGGGCGGCCAGCCGACCGGAGGGCGGGGGCGCGGCCAGCCGCCCGGAGGGCGGGGACGCGTGACCGGCGACCGCCAGGCCCGGGTCGTCGAGGTGCTCGTCGACGCCTTCTCCGACCTGGTGGCCGCCGACCCGGCCGCGTTCCGGCGCAAGTTCCGCACGATGGCCGGCGACCCGTTCGCCTTCTACCGCGGCTCGGCCTGCCTGTTCTACGCCGACGCCGCCGAGCGCGACGACCCGTGGGCCGACGAGCGCACCGCCCGGGTGTGGGTGCAGGGCGACCTGCACGCGCAGAACTTCGGGACGTACATGGACGGCGAGGGCCTGCTCGTCTTCGACGTCAACGACTTCGACGAGGCCTACCTCGGCCACTTCACCTGGGACCTGCAGCGCTTCGGCGCGAGCACGGCGCTCCTCGGCTGGACCAAGGCGCTGTCCGACGAGGACATCTCCGGGCTGGTCGAGACCTACGCCGGGGCCTACCTCGACCAGGTGCGCGACTTCGCCCTGCACCCCGCGGACGAGCAGTGGCGGCTCGGCCTCGACACCGCCACCGGCGCGGTGCTCGAGGCGCTGCACGAGGCGCAGCGCTCCTCGCGGGTGGCGCTGCTCGACTCGGTCACCGAGGTGCACGGCGGCGCGCGGCGCTTCTCCGACGGCCGCGGCGTGCGGCGGCTCGACGACGCCGAGCGCGGCCGCGTGGAGACGGCCTTCGCGGCGTACCTCGAGACGATCCCGGAGGCCAAGCGCTTCCGCAGCCTCACGTACGCGCTCAAGGACGTCGTCGGCAAGTCGGGCTTCGGCATCGGCAGCGCCGGGCTGCCGGCGTACAACGTGCTCGTCGAGGGGCCGACGCAGGCGCTCGAGAACGACGTCGTCCTCACGATCAAGCAGGGCGGGGTCGCGGCGCCCAGCCGGGTCGTCGACGACGCGCGCGCCCGCGAGGCCTTCGCGCACCACGGCCACCGCACCGCGGTGTCGCAGCGCGCGCTGCAGGCGCACGCCGACCCGTGGCTCGGCTGGTGCGAGCTCGACGGCACCGGCTTCGTGGTCTCGGAGTACAGCCCGTACGAGGCCGACCTCGACTGGACGGGGCTCACCGAGCCCGACGACATGCGCGAGGTGGTCGCGCAGCTGGGCCGGGCGACCGCCAGGGTGCACTGCGTGAGCGACGCCGACGACTCCTCGACGCCGCTCGTCGACTTCCAGGTCGAGGAGGCCGTGCTGGCGGTCGTCGACGGCCGCGAGCGGGAGTTCATCGCCGACCTCGTCGCGTTCTCGCACGACTACGCCGCCCGCGTGCGCGAGGACCACGCGCACTTCGCCGACGCCTTTCGCAGCGGGCTCATCCCGGGCGTCTGACGCCCGTTCCCGACAATGGCGCGGATTGTGCTTCACTGATCTTGACGGGCGCCTTACCAGATGGCACCGACGACATTGTTGGGACAAGACATGGCGCAGAAGGTCAGCGTCGTCCTCGTGGACGACATCGACGAGTCCGAGGCGACCGAGACGGTCTCGTTCTCGCTCGACGGCAACGCCTACGAGATCGACCTCAACGACGAGCACGCGGCCGAGCTGCGCGACGCCTTCGCCCCCTGGGTCGGCGCCGCCCGCCGCGCGGGCCGCTCGGCCGCCCCGGCCAAGCGCGCCGCCGGCCGCCCGCGCTCGTCGGGCTCGTCCGGCGGCGGGGCCGCGGCGTCCGGCTCGGACCGAGAGCGCACGCAGGAGATCCGCGAGTGGGCCCGCAAGAACGGCCACACCGTGAGCGACCGCGGCCGCCTGTCGGCGACCGTCGTCGAGGCCTACGAGGCGGCGCACTAGCCCGTCCCGCGCCCGCCCGCCCGACGGCCCGCCCCTGCCGGGGCGGGCCGTCGCGCGTTCAGCCCTGAGCGCAACGGCGGCCGGGAGTGCCGCGCGGGTGTGGACCGTTGTGACCCGGTGAGACCCGACGCACGGCAGTGCCGAGGGACCCGGTGGTCCTCGCCGTCACCCGACGGGGTGGGCCCACCGGGGCTAGTCTGCGAGTGGTACGAGCTGATCCGGCCCGGTCCGCCCGCCCCGTGAGGAGCGACAGATGTTCGAGCGCTTTACCGACCGAGCCCGCCGCGTTGTCGTCCTGGCCCAGGAAGAGGCCCGGATGCTCAACCACAACTACATCGGGACCGAGCACATCCTGCTCGGCCTCATCCACGAGGGCGAGGGCGTCGCCGCCAAGGCCCTCGAGTCCCTGGGCATCAGCCTCGAGGGCGTGCGCAGCCAGGTCGAGGAGATCATCGGCCAGGGCCAGCAGGCCCCGTCCGGCCACATCCCCTTCACGCCGCGCGCCAAGAAGGTGCTGGAGCTGTCGCTGCGCGAGGCGCTGCAGCTCGGCCACAACTACATCGGCACCGAGCACATCCTGCTCGGGCTGATCCGCGAGGGCGAGGGCGTCGCCGCCCAGGTCCTCGTCAAGCTCGGCGCCGACCTCAACCGCGTGCGCCAGCAGGTCATCCAGCTGCTGTCGGGCTACCAGGGCAAGGAGACCGCGGGCGCGTCCGGCGGCCCGGCCGAGGGCACCCCGTCGACGTCGCTGGTGCTCGACCAGTTCGGCCGCAACCTCACGCAGGCGGCGCGCGAGTCCAAGCTCGACCCGGTCATCGGGCGCGAGAAGGAGATCGAGCGCGTCATGCAGGTGCTGTCGCGCCGCACCAAGAACAACCCGGTGCTCATCGGCGAGCCCGGCGTCGGCAAGACGGCCGTCGTCGAGGGCCTCGCGCAGGCGATCATCAAGGGCGAGGTCCCGGAGACGCTGAAGGACAAGCAGCTCTACACCCTCGACCTCGGCGCCCTGGTCGCCGGCAGCCGCTACCGCGGTGACTTCGAGGAGCGCCTGAAGAAGGTCCTCAAGGAGATCCGCACCCGCGGCGACATCATCCTGTTCATCGACGAGATCCACACCCTCGTCGGTGCGGGTGCCGCCGAGGGCGCGATCGACGCCGCCAGCATCCTCAAGCCGATGCTGGCCCGCGGCGAGCTGCAGACGATCGGCGCGACCACCCTCGACGAGTACCGCAAGTACCTCGAGAAGGACGCCGCGCTCGAGCGCCGCTTCCAGCCGATCCAGGTCGGCGAGCCGTCGCTGGCCCACACGATCGAGATCCTCAAGGGCCTGCGCGACCGCTACGAGGCGCACCACCGCATCTCGATCACCGACGCCGCGCTCGTCGCCGCCGCCACGCTGGCCGACCGCTACATCAGCGACCGGTTCCTGCCGGACAAGGCGATCGACCTCATCGACGAGGCCGGCTCGCGCATGCGCATCCGCCGCATGACCGCGCCGCCGGACCTCCGCGAGTTCGACGAGAAGATCGCCGGCGTCCGCCGCGACAAGGAGTCGGCGATCGACGCGCAGGACTTCGAGAAGGCCGCGTCGCTGCGCGACCGCGAGAAGACCCTGCTCGGCGAGAAGGCGCAGCGCGAGAAGGAGTGGAAGGCCGGCGACATGGACGTCGTGGCCGAGGTCGACGACGAGCAGATCGCCGAGGTCCTGGAGATCTGGACGGGCATCCCCGCCGTCCGGCTCACCGAGGCCGAGACCGCCCGCCTCCTGCGCATGGAGGAGGAGCTCCACAAGCGCGTCATCGGCCAGGAGCAGGCCATCGTCGCCGTCTCCAAGGCCATCCGCCGCACCCGCGCCGGCCTCAAGGACCCGAAGCGCCCCGGTGGCTCGTTCATCTTCGCCGGCCCGTCCGGCGTCGGGAAGACCGAGCTGTCCAAGACGCTCGCCGAGTTCCTGTTCGGCGACGAGGACAGCCTGATCCTGCTCGACATGAGCGAGTTCATGGAGAAGCACACGGTCTCGCGCCTCGTCGGCTCGCCCCCCGGCTACGTCGGCTACGAGGAGGGCGGCCAGCTCACCGAGAAGGTGCGCCGCAAGCCGTTCTCGGTCGTGCTGTTCGACGAGGTCGAGAAGGCCCACCCGGACGTGTTCAACACGCTGCTGCAGATCCTGGAGGACGGTCGCCTGACCGATTCCCAGGGCCGGATGGTGGACTTCAAGAACACCGTCATCATCATGACGAGCAACCTCGGCACCCGTGACATCGGCAAGGGCTTCAACCTTGGGTTTCAGAAGGACAACGACAAGACCGGCGCGTACGACCGGATGAAGAACAAGGTGCAGGACGAGCTCAAGCAGCACTTCCGCCCCGAGTTCCTCAACCGCATCGACGACATCGTCGTGTTCACGCAGCTCGGCGAGGACGAGATCCTGCAGATCGTGGACCTCATGCTCGCCCGGGTCGACGGCCAGCTGAAGAACCGCGACATGGGCCTGGAGCTCACGCCCGCGGCCAAGAAGCTGCTCGCCGACAAGGGCTACGACCCCGTGCTCGGTGCCCGGCCGCTGCGCCGCACCATCCAGCGCGAGATCGAGGACGCCCTGTCCGAGCAGATCCTGTTCGGCACCCGCAAGAGCGGCGAGATCGTCGTGGTCGACGTCGAGGGCGAGGGCGCCGACGCGACCTTCACCTTCCGCGGCGAGCCCAAGCCGGTCTCGGTGCCCGACGCGCCGCCGGCCGACCTCACCAAGCGCGCCGCGGGCGAGTAGCCCACCGCGCACGCCCGACGGGCGGTCACCCTCCGGGGTGGCCGCCCGTCGGCGTCCCCGGCCCGTGCGGCCGCGACCACTGCACCCGTGCGCTCGCGAGCCGGGCTGCCGCGTGCAGTCATCACCCGGCGCGGGGCGCGCAGGCGCGACCACTGCACCCCGGGCGGCGCCGGGCGTGCCCCCGCGTGCAGTGATCACCCCGGGCGGCACGTCGCGCCCGGGCCGAGGGCGTCAGGCGGGGAGGGCGTACCGGCCGTCGGGCAGGGGGTCGACGAGGCCGTCGGCGACGAGGGCGTCGAGGGCGCGGGCGCGCTGCACCGGCTCGTCCCAGACCTGCGCGAGCACGTCGCCCTCGACCGGCCCCGCGCTGTCGCGGAGCACCGCGAGCAGCCGGCCGCGCACCTGGCGGTCGGTGCCGGCGTAGCCCTGCGCGCGGCGCACCGGCGCGTCGAGCGCGGGGGAGCCGGCCTGCAGCCAGGCGCAGCGGTGCCGCACCGGGCAG
>CANKBT010000246.1 GCA_947479995.1 Frankiaceae bacterium
GAACCGGTTCTGGACTCGGCGATCGCCCTGGAGGGCTCGTCTGACGGCGAGCCGCTGGTCACGAGGACGCAGCAGAAGGCGTTCCTGTTCGTGGCGCAGCCGCTCGTCGGCGCTGCCCTCGGTCTGCTGTTCGCCGTCGCCTGGTCGCGCCTGCCGCGCGACGTGGCTCTGCGCCCCTTCCAGCGCGGCCTGGTCCTGGCGGCGACGGCGTTCGGTGCGCTGTACCTGGTGCCCTTCCTCGCCTACCCCCCGTCCCCGCCGGGCGTCGGCGACCCGGACACGGTCGGCGACCGGACCAGCGCCTACCTGCTCGCGGTCGCCCTGGGCCTGGCCGTCGCCACGCTCGCCTACGCGGCGTCGAGGGCGCTGCGGCGACGCGGCAGACCGCTGCCAGGGCGCGCCCTTGCCGTGGCCGTCGGCACGGCGGCGGTGCTGGCGTTCGGGCTGTGGCTGCTCCCGGCAGCAGCCGGCGTCCCGGCGTCTGTCCCCGCGGACCTGCTGTGGGACTTCCGCGTGCGCTCCTTCGGCGTCCAGGCGCTCCTGTGGGGCGTCCTCGGTGCCGTGTTCGGCGCCCTCAGCGAGCGGGCCGAGCAGACCTCCGACGCGAGACGGCCAGCCGTCCCCAGGCCGTAGCGCAGCGGCTGCTGGAGTGCGGCCGCCGCCCGACACCTTGACGAGTGCGTCGCCGCGACGCAGCGCCGACGCGGCTGTGAGCCGGTCACCCGACGTCGTGGACTCACGGAGGCGCCGGCGACCGCACGCCAGCGACTGCGAGGCCCACGACGGCCTGGCGCGCACGTTCCGCTGGCCAGCGCTGCCCCTGCCGCAGGGCGAGGAAGGTCCAGCCGACCTGGTTGAACAGCACCGTGGCCGTCTCGTCGGCGTCGGCGACCTGCAAGCTGCCGTCAGCCAGCCCGTCCCGCAGCAGGCGAGCGATCGGCTCCACGAACACCGCCCTGGTCGCCACCGCCTGGTCCCGTTCCTCCGGCGGCGCCGACTCGACGTCGTGGAACAGGCCGCCGTCGTCGGCGAACAGACCGGTCAAGAGCCGGGCGTGCTCGTCGGCCACGTGGCAGGTCGCCGACAGGGCCCGCTCCAGCCTCTCCGCGCCGGTGCCCGGCGCCGTGAGCGCTGGCCACAGCGCCCGCTGGTACTCGGCTGCCGCCAGGGCTGCCACGCGCTGCACCACCGCCTCACGGGTGATGCCTCGCCGGTGCAGGGTGGTGCGGGACCCGCCGAGCGCCGCAGCCACGCGGCCCAGCGTCAGCCCGGCCAGGCCGTGCGCCTCGACGACGGCCAGCGCGGCACTCAGCAGCCGCTCCTCGAAGGGGTCACGGGCCTCGGGCATGGACGGGAGCGTAGCCGTGCGGTACACCTGTGTTCCACAAGCGGGACGTCGTCGTACCGGGAGGGTGATGTGCAGGTCGGTCGGTTGAGCGTGACGGCTGGGGGCGTGGCCGCACTCGGCGCGGCCGTGGCCCTGTTCGGCACCTACTGGGACGACGCCTGGCACACCGACCGAGGGCGCGACTCGTTCTTCGTCGCGCCGCACCTCGTGCTCTACGGCGGCGTGCTGGTGTCAGGGCTGGTGGTCGCGTCGTGGCTCCTCGCTTCGTGGCGCGGCGCGGAGGGCGGCGCTGCCGCGCTGGCCGCGCTGGCGCGTCGGCCGGCCGCTCTGCTCGCGGCGACCGGAGCAGGTGTGGTGCTGCTGAGCGCCCCCGTCGACAACGCCTGGCACGAGGTCTACGGCCGGGACGCGGTTCTGTGGAGTCCGCCGCACATGCTCGCCGTCACCGCATCGGTGGCTCTCAGCGCCGGCCTGCTCGCCGGCCTGGCCAGCCGCCAGGGACGGGCTGCGACCGCTGTGCAGGTCGCCCTCGCCGCCGGCGTGCTGGGTGCGCTGCTGGTGCCGGTGCTGGAGTTCGACAGCGACGTGCCGCAGTTCGCTGCGTGGACGTACTGGCCGGTGACCACGGCCGGGGTCGTGCTCGCCCTGCTGCTGGTGCGCGACCTCGTGCCGGGCCGGTGGGTGGGCACGGCCGTGGCCGGTGCCTTCACGCTCTTCAAGCTCGGCGTGGTCGCCGGCCTCGCGGCACTGGACCACACCGGCGCCCTCGTGCCGCCCGTGCTCGTGGTGGCCGTGCTGGACGACCTCTTGGCCGCCCGCGGGCACGCCGTGTCGACCAGGGCCCTGGCCACGGGCGCCGCCGTGCCCGCGACCTGGGCCGCAGCGGTCGCGGTGCAGCCGGGGGTCGCGACGGCCGTGCCGCTCGACGATGTCCCGCTGGGGCTGGTCGCGAGCCTGCTGGCGGCGGGGGCTGTGATGGTGCTGACGGGGCGGGCACGCGGAAGAGTCGCGCGCTCGGCGCCGGTCGCCGCTGCCCTGGCGCTGGTCGTCGTGCTCCCGGTCGTCGACCAGCGGCCCGCGCGGGCGCACGACCCCGGTCAGGGGCCGGTCCGGGGTGAGGTCGCGTTCGTGGTGGTCAGGACGCCGGCGGAGGTGGCGGTGGAGGCCATGCTGCAGCCGAGGGCCACGCAGTGCGACTCCCTCCGCCCTGTCGCCCTCGTCGCACGGCGAGCTGGCGAGCAGCGCTCGGCCTTGCTGCAGCGCAACGGCTGCCTCGTCTCCGGTGAGCTGAGCCTGCCGGACGAGGGCCGCTGGTTCCTCTACGTGCAGGTCGATCGCGTCGAGTCCGATGGCCCCTCGCAGCGCTGGGAGTCCTGGGTGCCGCTCGCAGGCGCGCAGGCACGGGTGGCAGACGTCCGGGACCTCTACGAGGACGTGACGGCGGAGCGACGCGCGGGTGCGGTGCAGGTGCTTTCGGGCGCCGCGCTCTACGCCGTCGTCGTGCTGCTTCTCGTGTCCACCGTCCGGCTCGCTGAGCGCGCCGGGCAGGCCAGCGCCGTCGGACGGGCCCGTTGAGCGCCCTGGTGGCCGCCGGCGCCGTCGAAATCGCCCTCGGGGCCCTGCTGGGCTTCCCCTTCGCCATGGCCGTCGATGGGGGCGAGGGCGCCCAGCGCTGGCTGCGCCGTGTCGGGGTGCGGTCAGTGCGCCGGCTGCGCCAGCTGCACCTCGACCTGATCGTCATGGGCGTCCTGCTCGTGGCCGCCGGGACGGCCGTACCGGGACTGCCGCTGTGGGTGGTGCTCGCCGTGGGCGTCGGCGGTTGGACCAACGCCCTGCTCTTCGCGCCCTTGGCCTACGACGAAGACGTGCAGGGACGGGCCTGGTACCGGAGCGTGACGCTGCTGTCGTTCATCGCGGTCGCCGCGGGCTGGGCCGGGGTGGCGGTCGTGGCCGTGAGCCGGCTGTGACCCCCGCCTCCGCGCTGCGGTGCGCCGCGGTGCAGCTGCAGGCCGTGCTGGGCGACGTCGCAGCGAACCTGGAGGCGTGCGAGGACGCGGTCGTGCGCGCGGCGCGCGAGGGAGCGCGCGTGGTGGTCCTGCCCGAGTTCTTCACCAGCGGCGTCGCCTTCCGCCCGGAGGTGGCCACCGCCGCCCAGCCGCTCGACGGCTACGCCGTGCGCGCGCTCCAGCAGTGGGCACGCCGCCACGACATCCTGCTGTCGGGGTCGCTGCTGCTCCGCGACGACGACGGGCACGTGCGCAACGCACAGCTGCTCGTCGACCGCACGGGCATCGTCGGGCGTCACGACAAGGACCTGCCGACCATGTGGGAGCACGCCCTCTACGTCGGCGGGCGCGACGACGGTCTGCAGCAGGTGCGCGTCGCCGACGAGGCGATGCACGTCGGGACGGCGCTGTGCTGGGAGCTGACCCGTCGCCGTACCGTCGACCGCCTGGCTGGCCGCGTCGACCTGGTGCTGGCGGGTAGCGGCTGGTGGAGCGTGCCGCGCTGGCGACCGCACCGGGCCTTCGACGCCTGGGAGCAGATCAACGGCCGTCGCGCCCGCGACGCCCCTGCGGTCTTCGCCCGCTTCGTCGGTGCCCCTGTGGTGCACGCGGCCCACGTCGGCAGGCTTGTCTGCGCCCTGCCTGGCATGCCGGGTCGCTACCGCGGTCGGTACGAAGGAGGGACGGGCGTCTGGGATGCCGCGGGTCAGGCGGTCGCCGTGCTCCCCCCTGTCGACAGCGGGCCCGGCACCGCTCGACCCCTCGTGGTCGACGTCCCGAGCGGCCGGCGGGAGCCCGAGTCGCGACCGGCGTCGTACTGGGTGACGCCGCCGGGACCTGTTCCCCGCGTCGCCTGGCACTGGCAGCGCGCCGTCGGGCGGGCGCACTACCGCCGGCACGTGCGGGGAGCGTACGGAGAGTCGGGCTCGCCGGCCTAGCCGGGTGCGGCGCTCGACCACCTCGCGGCACAGGACGGGCCGCAGAAGCGAACCGGTCCGCGGGCGTGCGCCACTTCGATCCCCTCACCGGTCAGCAGGGACATGCCGCACACGGGATCCACGGCGCGACCGGCGGGTGACGGGCACAAGTCGAGCTCCACGACGTCCACGGCCGCCGACAGCCCCTTGAGCGCGCGAGGACCGAGGTGGCGCACGGGCCACCTGCTGGGACCGAGCGCGTCGGCGAACGACCGGGTAGCCAGCACCTGTCCCCCCGACGCTTGGGCCGCTACCCGGGCGGCGACGTTCACCGTCCCGCCGAAGACGTCGAACCTGCGGAGCACGACCGGGCCGACGTGCAAGCCGGTGCGGAGCACTGGGAAGGCGGGCTCGGCGTCGACTGCGGCGCAGACCCGACCTGCGAGCTCGGCCAGAGCCGCGGCCTCCGGACTGAGCAGCAGCACCGCGTCGCCGATGCTCTTGACCAGCACATCACTGTCGCTCAGCGAGGCCCGCACCAGGTCGCAGAACGTCTCGACGACATCGACCGCCGCCTGGTCACCGTGCACCTCGGTCAACGCGGTGTAACCCGCCAGGTCGAGGAAGCCCACCGCACGCACGGGCTGAGGGCCGACCTCGGCAGCGGGGGCCTCGTCCTCGCCCGGGCCCCCGGTCACGTCCGCTCCCCCGGCGTGGTGGCGACGCTCGTCGCTGCAGCCGGCCGCGCGGCCGTGCGACCGCACACGCTGTCCATCCCGGGCTCCACGGCCCTTGTTGACGGCCAGGACGGCGACGCAGAGACCGCGACCGGGTCCACCCCGCTCAGCCTTGCGAGGTCGTCGTAGTCGCGCGCGCGCGAAGTGCGCGACGCCTCGGCCATCAGCAGCCGCACGC
>CANKBT010000247.1 GCA_947479995.1 Frankiaceae bacterium
GTACATGCTCGACGGGGCGATGCAGCACCAGGACACCACCGGCGGCGGCGGCCTCATCGCCGACGGCGCCACCCAGTGGATGACCGCCGGCGCGGGCATCCTGCACATCGAGACGCCGCCGGAGCAGCTGGTCGTCTCGGGCGGCCTGTTCCACGGCTTCCAGCTGTGGGTCAACCTGCCGGGCGTCGAGAAGATGACCGCGCCGGCGTATCAGAACCTCGAGGGCGAGGACGTCACGCTGCTCGCCTCCAGCGACGGCGGCGTGCTGCTGCGCCTCATCGCCGGCAGCATCGGCGAGCACCGCGGGCCCGGCTCGACGCGCACCCCGATCACGCTCGTCCACGCGACGATCGCCGCCGGCGCGCAGCTCGACGTGCCGTGGCGCGCCGACTTCAACGGCCTGGTCTACGCGCTGTCGGGCTCCGGCACGGTCGGCACCGAGCGCCACCGCCTCGGCAGCGGCCAGCTGGCCGTGCTCGGCGCCGGTGACGCGCTCACGCTGCGCGCCGACGACCGCCAGGAGTCGCGCAGCCCCGCGCTCGACGTGCTGCTGCTCGGCGGCCGCCCGATCCGCGAGCCGGTCGCGCAGTACGGCCCGTTCGTCATGAACACGCGCGCGCAGCTGCAGCAGGCCGTCGAGGACTTCCAGGCCGGCCGCCTCGGCGTCATCCCGGACGACGCGCTCATGCCGCACGTCGTGCGCTAGCCGCCGCCCGCACGCCCGAGGGCCCCGCTCCTGCCCGGAGCGGGGCCCTCGTCGTGCGCGGGTGCCTAGGCGCGGCGCAGCGCCCGCAGCTCGGCGACGGCGAAGCCGAGCGTCACCACGGCGACGCCGGCCACCACGGCCGTGCCGGAGGCCGGCAGGTCGACGAGCGCGAGCACGGCGACCGACGCGACCACCCACAGCAGGGCGAGGTCGGCGCAGACGGCGGTGGCCAGGCGCAGCCGGCGCCCGCTCCAGCGCGAGGCCAGCGCGAGGTCGGCGGCGACCAGGAGCAGGACGGCGCCGACGGCGCGGGGCACCCAGCCGGCGACGTCGTCGCCCCACAGGTGCGGTCCGAGCAGGGCGAGGGCGCCGACGGCGCCGGTGACGAGCGCGTCCTCGCGCAGCAGCGCGGCGAGCGGTGCGTCCGCGGCGGTGCGGCCGGCGGTGCGGCCGGCGGTGGGGCTGGCGGTGCGGCCGGCGGTGCGGCCGGTGGTCGGGCTGGGGCGGGTCGTGGCGGTCACGGGGTCTCCTCGGGTCGGTGGTGCGGCCAGGACACCGGCTGCCGGCCGGGCCGTCGATGACCCGCGAGGTCATGGCCGCCGTGATCCGCCGGCCGTACGGTCCGGGCATGTCCGCCGCCACCCTCGCCGTCCCCGCGCTGGAGCAGGTCCCGACGACCGCCGGGGCGGGCGGCCTGCTGCGCGCCTGGCGCCAGCAGCGCCGCCTGTCGCAGCTCGACCTCGCGCTGCTCGCGGACGTCTCGACGCGGCACCTGTCGTGCGTCGAGACCGGCCGCGCGCAGCCCAGCCGCGGCTTCCTGCTGCGGGTGGCCGAGCACCTCGACGTGCCGCTGCGCGGCCGCAACGACCTGCTCGTCGCGGCCGGCCACCGCCCGGTCTACGCCGAGCGCGCGCTCGACGACCCGCAGATGGCGCCGGTCAGCGCGGCGCTCGACCTCGTGCTCGGCCACCACGACCCGTTCCCGGCGCTCGTGGTCGACCGCACCTGGCACCTGGTGCGCGCCAACGCCGGGGCCGGCCTCCTGCTCGAGGACGTCAGCCCGCGCCTGCTCGAGGGCCGGGTCAACGTGCTGCGCCTCGCGCTGCACCCCGACGGCCTGGCGCCCCGGCTCGGCGACCTCGCCGGCTTCGGCGGCCACGTCGTCGCCCGGCTGCGCCGCCAGGTCGCCCTCACCGGCGATCCCGAGCTCGCCGCGCTGCACGACGAGGTGCTCGGCTACCCGGGCGTGCCGGCCGTCGAGCCGTGGACCGAGCACCCCGGCGTCGTGCTGCCCATGACGCTGCGGCACCGGCTCGGCGAGCTCTCGCTGTTCAGCACGGCGACCACCTTCGGCACGGCCGCGGACGTGACGCTCGCCGAGCTGACGGTCGAGGCGTTCTACCCGGCCGACGCGCGCACGGCCGCCCTCGTGCGGGGCGCGTCAGGCGGTCAGTCGACCAGCGCGGAGTAGACGAGCTGGCGCAGCTGCGGCCGCAGCGGGTGCGTGCTGGAGGGCAGCAGCTGCGTGAACAGCAGGGCGGTGACCTCCTCGGCCGGGTCGACCCAGAACGCCGTCGACGCGGCGCCGCCCCAGAAGAACTCGCCGCGCGACACGTGCGTCTTGGCCGGGCCGGTGTCGACGACCGTCGCGAAGCCCAGGCCGAAGCCGACGCCGTCGAAGGAGGTCTCCGCGAAGCCGCCGGTCGAGTGCACGCCGAGGTCGAGCCCGCCGGGCAGGTGGTTGCGCGTCATGAGGTCGACGGTGCGGCTGCCGAGCAGCCGGGTGCCGTCGAGCGCCCCCCGCCCGAGCAGCATGCGGGCGAAGCGGTCGTAGTCGGCGGCGGTCGACACCAGCCCGCCGCCGCCCGACAGCAGCGTCGGGGTCCGCAGCGCGGCCGCGCCGAAGGCGTCGAGGCGGGTCGCGCGCCCGTCCGGGCCGGGCGTGTAGAGCGCGGCCAGCCGGTCGGCGCGCTCGGGCTCGACGCTGAAGGTCGTGTCGTGCATGCCGAGGGGCCCGAGCACGTGCTCGGCCAGGTGCACGTCGAGCGGCTGCCCGCTCCACAGCTCGACCAGCCGGCCGAGCACGTCGGTCGCCACCGAGTAGCCCCACGCGCTGCCGGGCTGGAACAGCAGCGGCATCGCCGCCCACGCGTCGCAGGCGGCGGCCAGGTCGACCCCGCGCGGCGCCCCCCACTCGTAGCCGTTGCTGCGGTAGACCGCGTCGACGACGGACGTGCCGAGGAAGCCGTACGTCAGCCCCGAGGTGTGCGACAGCAGGTGCCAGACGCGCACCGGCTCGACGGCCGGCACGAGGAACGGCTTGGCGGCCGAGCCGCGGTCGTAGACGCGCACGTCGGCGAAGGACGGGATCCAGCGGCTCACCTCGTCGGTGAGCTCGAAGGCGCCCTGCTCCCACAGCCGCATCGCCGCCACCGACGTCACCGGCTTGGTCATCGAGTAGATGCGCCACAGGGTGTCCGCCTCGACCGGCAGGCCCGCCTCGCGGTCGCGGTCGCCGTACGTGGCGGCGTGCACGCACTCGCCGCGCCGCGAGACGGCGATCTGCCAGCCGGCGAGCAGGCCCTCGTCGACCCACCGCGCGAAGCGGGTGTCGATGCGGGCGAGGCGGTCGGCGTCGAAGCCGAGGGCGTCGGGGTCGGCGGTGCGCTGCATCCGCGCACCCTGCCACGGGCAGGGTGCGCGGACGCGGGCTCCTACGGCTCGGGCGTCTGCTCGGCGAGGAAGCGCTCGAGCTCGGCGCCCAGCTCGTCGGCCGACGGCAGCTCGCCCTCCTCGGCGAGCAGCGACCGGCCGCGGCCGGCGACGAAGGCGTCGTACTGCTCCTCGAGCGCGCGCACGACGGCCGCGACGTCGGCGTTGTCCTCGAGCTGCGCGTCGATGGCCGCGCGCGTCGTCGCCGCGGCCTCCTCCAGCGCGGTCGTGGGCAGCACCAGCCCGGTCGTCTTCGCGGTCTCGCGCAGCAGCGCCACGGCGGCGGCCGGGAAGTCCGACGACGACACGTAGTGCGGGACGTGCGCGGCGAAGCCGACGGCGGCGTGGCCGGCCTGCGTGAGCCGGTGCTCGAGCAGGTGCCCGGCGCTGCCCGGCACGGTGACCGAGCCGACCCAGGGCTCGTAGCCCGCGATGAGCTCCTTGTCGCTGCCGTGGGCGATGACGCCGACCGGGCGGGTGTGCGGCAGCGACATCGGGATGGCGTTGAGGCCGACGGTGAGGCGCACCCCGAGCTGCACGACGATCATCTGCACGGCGGCGGTGAAGCGCTCCCACTGCACGTCGGGCTCCGGCCCGGACAGGAGCAGGAACGGCGTGCCCTCGGCGTCGCGCAGCAGGTGCACGAGCAGCTCCGGCGCGTCGTAGGACTCCCAGTGGTCCTCGACGAACTGCATCGGAGGGCGGCGGGCGCGGTAGTCGTGCAGCTGGTCGGCGTCGAAGCGGGCGACCACCTGGTGCGGCAGCGTCGCCAGCAGGTGCTCGCGGGCGAGGCGGGTGGCGGAGCCGGCGTCGACGAAGCCGTCGAGGGCCTGCACGAGCACGGGGCGGTCGACCTCGGGGCGGTCGGGCTCGAGCTCGTAGAGCTCGCGGGGGTCGAGGCGGGCCACGGGTCCTCCTGAGGTGGGGTGCGTCCCCACGTCCAACGTCGCGGGGCTGCTCCAGCATGCCCGCGGGTAGGGGCGGGGCATGAGCACCGACGCGGCCCCCGACGTCCGCCTGGCCACCGGCACCCTCGTCCTCGGCGGCAACGTCTTCGGCTGGACCGCCGACGAGCAGCAGTCCTTCGCCGTCCTCGACGCCTGGCGGGAGGCCGGCGGCACCCACGTCGACACCGCCGACGTCTACTCCGCCTGGGCCGACGGCAACCGCGGCGGCGAGTCCGAGGAGGTGCTCGGGCGCTGGATGGCCTCGCGCGGCTGCCGCGACGAGGTGGTGCTCGCCACCAAGGTCGGCTCGCTCGAGGGCACGACCGGGCTGTCGGCCGACGCCGTGCGCCGCGGGCTGGCGGCGTCGCTGCGCCGCCTGCAGACCGACCGCGTCGACCTCTACTACGCGCACCGCGACGACGAGGCGACCCCGCAGGAGGAGACCGCCGAGGCGTTCCGGGCCGTCGTGGCGTCCGGCGACGCCCGCACCGCCGGCGCCTCGAACTTCTCCTCCGACCGGCTGGCGTCGGCGCTGGCCCTCGGGACGCCGTACACCTGCGTGCAGCCGCTGCTCAACCTGCTCGAGCGCGACTACGAGGACGCGCTCGCGCCGCTGGTCGCGCGCGAGGACCTCGCCTGCTTCCCGTACGCCGCGCTCGCCGGCGGCTTCCTGTCGGGCAAGTACCGCAGCGGTGCGCAGGTCGACAGCCCCCGCGCGCCCAAGGCGAGCCGCTACGGCGACGCCCGCGGCACGGCGCTCCTCGAGGTCGCCGAGGGCATCGCCCGCGACCACGGCGTGCCGCTGCCGGC
>CANKBT010000248.1 GCA_947479995.1 Frankiaceae bacterium
GTCCAGCGCCTTGGCCAGCTCGCTGAGGCGCGCCGCCTCGTTCACCGGGTCGCCGATGACGGTGTACTCGAAGCGGCGGGCGTCGCCGATGTTGCCGGCGACGGCCGGGCCGGCCGAGACCCCGGCCGCCGCCCGGCACTCCGGCACCTCCGCGGCGAGCCGGTCGCGCACGCAGCGGGCCGCGCCGAGCGCCGCGCCGGCGGGGTCGGCGAGGTCGGCCGGCGCGCCGAACACGGCGAGGGCCGCGTCGCCCTCGAACTTGTTGACGAAGCCGCCCGCGCGCTCGACCTCGTCGACCACGACGGAGAAGAAGCGGTTGAGCAGTGCGACCACCTCGCCGGGAGGTCGGCGCAGGGCCAGCTGCGTGGAGCCCACGAGGTCGACGAAGAAGACCGCGACGTCGCGCTCCTCGCCGCCGAGCTCCGGCGAGCGCGCGAGCGCCGCCTCGGCGACGTCCTGCCCGACGTGCCGGCCGAACAGGTCGCGCAGGCGCTCGCGCTCCTGCAGCCCGCGCACCATGAGGTTGAAGCCGTTCTGCAGCTCGCCGAGCTCGCTGCCGTCGAAGACCACGACCTCGCTGTCGTAGTCGCCGCGCTCGACGCGCGCGAGCCCCTCGCGCACCGTGCGCAGCGGGGCGACGGTCGCGCTGACCGACAGCACGGTGAGCAGCAGGCCGAACACGACGGTGACGCCGACGAGCGCGAGCACCGTGACGGCGAGCTGCGTGCTCGACACGTCGCCGCGCGCCAGCGCGAAGACGGCGACGAGCCCGAGCCCGGCCACCGGCACGCCGGACCCGAGCACCCAGGCGAGCACGCTGCGGCCGGTCACGCCGGTGAGGCGGCGGCGCTGCGGCGTGCCGGCGACGAGCGCCCGCGCCGCCAGCGGGCGCAGCGAGAACTCGCTGAGCAGGAACGCGTTGCCGCACACGACGGCCCCGCCGAACAGCGTGGTGAACGCGACCTTGGCGACGTTCTCCGGCTCGCGCAGGCCGTACAGCAGCGTGAACAGGACCGCCGCGACGCCCCACAGCAGCGCCTGCATGCGGGTGAGCCGCCAGGGCAGCCGCAGCGTCTCGCGCTGGTCGTCCGCACTCGGTGCGCGGTCCTCCTGCGCCCAGCGCAGCACGGCGAGCGCCCGGCGCGTGCCCCACGCCACGCCGACGACGACCGCGAGCGCGACGTACGCCGGCAGGTAGACGGCGTTGACGAGCAGCAGCTCGCCGGTCAGCAGGCTCGGCCCCGGCAGCACCACCAGCGCCAGCACGCCGACCACCACCGCGCCGATGAGGTTGGCGACGACGATGCTCACCGTCAGCAGCACCTGCACCCGCACCCGCTGCGCGCGGGTGCTGTCGGTGAGCCGGCCGAGCAGGCGCGAGCCGAGGGGGTGGCGCGGACCCGCCGCCTCCGAGCCCGTCATGCCTGCAGTCTGCCCTGCACGACCACCGGTCCCGGCCGGCGCGCGGCACGACCCGTCACCGCACGGCGGAGCGCCTCGGCGCACGCCCGCAGCGGGCCGCACCTCGGCCCTGCCGAGGTGCCTACCGCTGGGCGGGCACCGACCGCAGGCGCAGCACCTCGGCGAGCACGTCGACCGCGTGGTCGAGGTCCTCCTCGGAGATGACCAGCGGCGGGGCGAGGCGGACGGTCGCGCCGTGCGTGTCCTTGGCGAGCACGCCCCGCGCCATCATGTCCTTGCACACCTCGCGGGCCGTCCCGAGCGCCGGGTCGACGTCGACGCCGGCCCACAGGCCGGTGGTCCGCACGGCGGTGAGGCCGTGCCCGACCAGCGCCTCGAGGCGGGCGGCCAGGCGCTCCCCCAGCTCGGCGGCGCGGCGCTGCGGCCAGCCCGCCTCGAGCAGGTCGAGCACCGCGCACCCGACGGCGCAGGCCAGCGGGTTGCCGCCGAAGGTGCTGCCGTGGCTGCCCGGGTCGAGGACGCCGAGCACGTCGGCGTCGCCGACCACCGCGGACACCGGCACGACGCCGCCGCCGAGGGCCTTGCCGAGCAGGTAGAGGTCGGGCACGACGCCCTCGTGCTCGCAGGCGAAGGTGCGCCCGGTGCGGCCCAGCCCCGACTGCACCTCGTCGGCGACGAGCAGCACGCCGGCCTCGTCGCAGATCCGCCGGACCTCGGCGAGGTAGCCGGCCGGCGGCACGACGACGCCGGCCTCGCCCTGCACGGGCTCGAGCAGCACGGCGACGCTGTCGGCGTCGAGCGAGGCCCGCACCGCCTCGGCGTCGCCGAAGGGCACCATGCGGAAGCCGGGCGCGAACGGCCCGAAGCCGTCGCGCGCCGACGGGTCGTCGGAGAAGCCGACGATCGTCGTGGTGCGCCCGTGGAAGTTGCCGGCCGCCACCGTGATGGCCGCCCGGTCCGGCGCGACGCCCTTGACGCGGTAGCCCCAGCGACGGGCGACCTTGATGCCGCTCTCGACGGCCTCGGCGCCGGTGTTCATCGGCAGCACGAGCTCCTTGCCGCACAGGGCGGCGAGGCGGCTGCAGAACTCCGCCATGCGGTCGTGCTGGAAGGCCCGGCTGACCAGCGTGACGCGGTCGAGCTGGTCGTGGGCGGCCGCCAGCAGGTGCGGGTGGCTGTGGCCGAAGTTCAGCGCGCTGTACGCCGACAGCACGTCGAGGTAGCGGCGCCCGTCGACGTCGGTGATCCAGGCGCCCTGCGCGGACGCGGCGACGACCGGCAGCGGCGCGTAGTTGTGCGCGCTGTGCGCGTCGGCGGCGACGAGGTGCTCGGCGGCGGTGCGCCGGGCCAGCACGCCCGTCACGCCGTCGCCCCGCGCAGCTCGAGGGTGCAGCACTTCGCGCCGCCCCCCGCCTTGAGCAGCTCGGACAGGTCGACGGGCACCGGCACGAAGCCGCGCGCCGCGAGCTGCTCCTGCAGCCGCGTCGCGGCCGCCGCGAGGACCACGTGCCGGCCGTCGCTCACCGCGTTGAGGCCGAGCACCGACGCGTCGTGCGCCGACGCGAGGACGGCGTCGGGGAACAGCCGCTCGAGCGCGCGCCGGCTGCCCTCGCTGAACGCGCCCGGGTAGTAGGCCACGGTCTCGTCGTCGAGCACGGCCAGCGCCGTGTCGAGGTGGTAGTAGCGCGGGTCGACCAGCTGCAGCGACACGACCGGCACGCCGAGCAGCTCCTGCGCCTGCGCGTGCGCGGCGCGCTCGGTGCGGAAGCCGGTGCCCGCCAGCAGCAGGTCGCCGACGAGCAGGAAGTCGCCCTCGCCCTCGTTGACCGCGTCGGTCGTGCCGACCGGGCCGAAGCCGGCGTCCGCGAGCCACTGCGCGTACGCCGCGGCCTCGGGCTGCCGCTCGGGGAAGGCGAACGACGCGGCGAGCGCGCGGCCGCCGACGACCGTGCCGCCGTTGGCGGCGAACACCATGTCGGGCAGGCCGAGCACCGGCTCCAGCACGTCGACGCGGTGGCCGAGCGCGACGTACGCGTCGCGCAGCCCCTCCCACTGCGCGACGGCGCGCGCGGCGTCGACCGGCGCGGTGGGGTCCATCCACGGGTTGATCGCGTACGTCACGGCGAAGTGCTCCGGACGGCAGAGCAGGTAGCGGCGGGGGCGGGCCACGCGCGGGGCGAGGGCCTGCTGCACGGGCAGCGTGACGGTCACGGGCGACTCCTCGGTCGGGTGGTCTGGACGCTAGGGAGCCCGCTCGCGGGTGTCACTGCCGTTCTGCTGCGCACCAGCACCGCTTCCGTTGCGTCTTCTCGACAGCAGCGGCGATCCGTTGCACGCTGCCGCACGTGGACCACACCGACGAGGAGATCGTCACCCTGCTCATGGCGGACGGCCGCGCGACCTTCAGCGAGATCGGCGACGCGGTCGGGCTGTCGGCGCCGGCGGCCAAGCGGCGCGTCGACCGGCTGCTGGAGCGCGGCGTGCTCAAGGGCTTCACCGCCGTCATCGACCCGCGGGCGCTCGGGTGGACGACCGAGGCCTACGTCGAGGTCTTCTGCCAGGGCACCGTGTCGCCGGCCGACCTCAAGCGCAGCCTGCAGCACGTGCCGGAGGTGGTGAGCGCCGCGACCGTCTCGGGCGCCGCCGACGCCGTGCTGCACCTGCTCGCCCGCGACAACCAGCACCTCGAGCGGGCGATCGAGCGGGTGCGCGACGAGCCGAACGTCGACCACACCGAGTCCGTCATCGTGCTGTCGCGCCTGTTCGACCGGGCCCGCGCGTGAACGAGCACCTGCGGGCGAACCGCGAGATGTGGGACGACCGCGCGCCCGTGCACGCGGCGTCGGCGGGCTACGGCCTGGCGCGCTACGCCAGCGACCCGGCGCACCTGTCGGACGTGGTGCGCTTCGACCTGCCGCGGCTCGGCGACCTGCGCGGCCTCGACGTCGTGCACCTGCAGTGCCACCTCGGCACCGACACGCTGTCGCTCGTCCGCCTCGGCGCCCGCGCCACCGGCCTGGACTTCTCCGCGCCGGCCCTGGAGGCGGCGCGCGCCCTCGCGCCCGAGGTGCGCTTCGTGCAGGCCGACGTGCACGACGCCGTCGAGGTGCTGGGCGCCGCGTCGTACGACGTGGTCTTCACGGGCGTCGGCGCGCTGTGCTGGCTGCCGTCGGCGGCGCGGTGGGCGCAGGTCGTCGCCGGCCTGCTGCGGCCCGGCGGGCGGCTGCACCTGCGCGAGGGGCACCCGGTGCTGTGGTCGCTCGACGACGAGCGCGGCGACGGCGTGCTGGCGCTCGAGCACCCCGCGCGGACGATGCCCGAGCCGCTGGCGTGGACGGGCAGCGGCACCTACGTCGACGTCCCCGGCCCGCTCACGACGCGCACGTCCTACGAGTGGAACCACTCGCTCGCCGAGGTCGTCACCGCGCTGCTCGACGCGGGGCTGCGGCTCACGCTGCTCGTCGAGCACGACAGCGTGCCGTGGGAGGCGCTGCCGGGGCTGATGGAGGAGCTGCCCGGCGGCGAGTGGCGGCTGCGCGACCGGCCCGAGCGCCTGCCGCACAGCTACACGCTGCAGGCCGTCAAGCCCGGCTAGCGCGCGCCAGCACGTCGCGCACCGCGCGCTCGACGGCGTCGGGGTGCTCCAGCGGCACCATGTGGCCGCTGCGCTCGACGACGACGAGCTCGGCGCCCGGCACCTCGCGGGCCAGCAGCGA
>CANKBT010000249.1 GCA_947479995.1 Frankiaceae bacterium
GCCCCCGCGGTTGTCCTCGGCGGTCTGCAGGCCGCGGGCGGCGCGCACGACCTCCTCCTGCGACGGCGACTCGGTCGGCGCGTCGACGTCGGGCAGCGAGGGCAGCAGCGAGGCGGACAGCGTGCCGATCCAGGTGCAGCTGCCGGAGACCGTGCCGATCTCGTAGAGGTCGCCGCTCCTGCGCAGCAGGTAGTCGCCGTCCTGCGCGCCGGGCGCGGTGTCGGTGCCGTCAGGGACCAGCCAGGCAGTCGTCATGACCCGCGCCTACCCCGTGTCCGGCCGCGTCACCCCGTCAGCCCGCCAGCCCCGCGACGACCAGCCGCGTCGCGTCCGCGACGAGCGCGTCGCTCGGGGCGGCGTCGCGGGCCGCGCGCGACGTCATCACCGCGACGACCAGCGGCGCGCGCCCCGGCGGGCGCACCACCGCCAGGTCGTTGCGGGTGCCGTGCGCGGCCGTGCCGCTGCGGTCGCCGACCGCCCAGCCGTCCGGCACGCCGGCCCGCACCAGGGCCAGGCCGGTGCGGCTGTCGGCGAGCCAGCGCTCGAGCAGCGCCGCGTCGCCGCGCGCGAGGCCGCCGTCGAGCAGGTAGGCCCGCAGGCTCGTGGCCAGCGCGCGCGGCGTGCT
Organism: Frankiaceae bacterium; assembly: GCA_947479995.1. GTDB lineage: Bacteria > Actinomycetota > Actinomycetes > Mycobacteriales > SCTD01 > CANKBT01. The sequence goes on from CANKBT010000249.1 coordinate 626, forward strand.
GGTGTCGCGCACGTCGCCGGGCACCGCCTCGTTGAGCGCCGGCTCCGTGCGCGCGGGCTCGGTGACGCCGTCGCCGAGCGCGCGCAGCGCCGCCGCGAAGCCCGCCGGCCCGCCGAGCGCGTCGAGCAGCCGGTTGGCCGCACCGTTGTCGCTCTCCACGACCGCGGCCCGCGCCAGCTCGCGCAGCGGCAGGCTGCCGCCGGCCGCGGGGCCGGTGACCGGCGAGGGCGGCACCGGCTCGCCGACCGGCACCGGGCGGTCGAGCTCGGCGTCGGTCGTCGCGGCCAGCACCGCTGCGGCCGACAGCGCCTTGTGCGTGCTGGCGTACGCGAAGCGCTCGTCGGCGCGGTGCGCGACGACGCGGCCGGTCGCGGTGTCGACGGCGAAGACGCCGAGCCGCGCGTCGAAGCGCTCCTCGAGCGCGGCGAAGGCGGCGGCCGGCACCGGGGCGGCCGCGGGCGTGACCGGCGTGATCGGCGTGACCGGCGTGACCGGCGTCGACGTCGGGGCGCTCGCGGGCGACCCGCCGCAGCCGGCGAGCAGCGCCAGGCCGACCAGCAGGGCGACCAGCGGGCCGGGCAGCCGCCTAGAGCACGACGAGGTCATCGCGGTGCACCAGCTCGCGGATGCCGAGCTCCCGCGTGGAGCGGCCGAGCAGCGCGGGCAGCTCGACCGCGTCGTACGCCACCAGGCCGCGCGCCACGGCCGCGCCGTCGGGCCCGCAGAGCTCGACGGGGTCGCCGGCGACGAACTCGCCCTCGGCGCCGGTGACGCCGGCCGGCAGCAGCGAGGAGCCGCGCTCGACGACGGCGCGCACGGCTCCGGCGTCGAGCAGCAGCCGGCCGGTGGGGGTCGACGCGTGCGCGAGCCACAGCAGGCGGGTGCGCCGGCGGGTGCCGGTCGCGGCGAAGCACGTGCCGGTGCGGCCCTGCAGCACCTCGGCCACGGCCGACGCCGCCCCGAGCAGCACGGGCACGCCGGCCGCGGCCGCGATGCCGGCGGCGTCGACCTTGCTCGCCATGCCGCCGCTGCCGAGGCCGGCCGCGCCGGTGCCGCCAGCCCGCACCCCGGCCAGGTCGGCCGGCCCGCGCACCTCGGCGACGAGGCGCGAGCCGGGACGCGCGGGGTCGCCGTCGTAGAGCCCGTCGACGTCGGACAGCAGCACGAGCGCGTCGGCGCGCACCACGTGGGCGACGAGCGCGGCCAGCCGGTCGTTGTCGCCGAAGCGGATCTCGGCGGTGGCGACGGCGTCGTTCTCGTTGACGACCGGCACGACGCCGAGCGCGAGCAGGCGGTCGAAGGTCGTCGCGGCGTTGCGGTAGTGCGACCGCCGGTCGAGGTCGTCGGCGGTGAGCAGCACCTGCCCGACGGTGCGGCCGTGCCGGCCGAACGCCGCCGCGTAGTGCTGCACGAGCTGCGACTGCCCGACGCTGGCCGCGGCCTGCTGGGTGGCGAGGTCCTTCGGGCGGCGGTCGAGGCCGAGGGGCGCGAGGCCCGCGGCGATGGCGCCCGACGACACGAGCACCAGCTCCCCGTCGCGCGCCGCGAGCGCGTCGACGAGGGCGGTGAGGCGGTCGGGGTCGAGCCCGCCGCCGGCGGTCGTCAGGGAGGAGGAGCCGACCTTGACGACGACGCGGCGCGCGGTGCGCACCGCCTCGCGAGTCACGACCCCTCCAGGTCCAGCCCCAGCCGCTCGGCCCGGCGGACGTCCTTGAGGCGGCGGCGCTCGTCGGCGCGCACGCGGGAGTCGTCGAGCAGCCGCTCGTCGGTGCCGCGCAGGGTTGCGACGAACTCCTCGGCGTCGGTCGGGTGCCAGTCGAAGCCGACGTCGCCGATGACGACCCAGGCGCCGGGCTCGGCTCCCGCCGCGGCCAGCGCCTTCTCCACGCCGAGGCGGGCGAGCCGGTCGGCGAGGTAGCCGACGGCCTCGTCGTTGCCGAAGTCGGTCTGCTGCACCCACCGCTCGGGCTTGCTGCCGCGCACGACGTAGCCCTCGGAGGTGGTGGCCACCGTGAAGCCCGCGTCGTCGACGGCGGTCGGCCGCAGCACGATGCGGGTCGCCTCCTCGACGGGCCGCGCGGCGCGGTCGGCGGCGACGACGCGCGCCATGGCGAACGTCAGCTCGCGCAGGCCCTCGCGGGTCGCGGCGCTCACCGGGAAGACCTCGTGGCCGCGCGCCTCGAGGTCGGCGCGCACGATCTCGGCGAGGTCGCGCGCGTCGGGCACGTCGACCTTGTTGAGCACGACGAGGCGCGGCCGGTCGGCGAGGTCGCTCTTGTACGCCGCCAGCTCGTTCTCGATGACGTCGAGGTCGGTCGCGGGGTCGCGCCCGGGCTCGAAGGTCGCGCAGTCGACGACGTGCACCAGCACGGCGCATCGCTCGACGTGGCGCAGGAACTCCAGGCCGAGGCCCTTGCCCTGCGAGGCGCCCGGGATGAGCCCGGGCACGTCGGCGACGGTGAAGACCGTGCCGCCCGCCTCGACGACGCCCAGGTTCGGCACCAGCGTCGTGAAGGGGTAGTCGGCGATCTTGGGCCGGGCCGCCGACACCGCGGCGATGAGGCTCGACTTGCCGGCGCTCGGGAAGCCGACCAGCGCCACGTCGGCGACGCTCTTGAGCTCCAGCACGACGTCGCGCTGCTCGCCCGGCTCGCCGAGCAGGGCGAACCCCGGCGCCTTGCGCTTCGTGGTGGCCAGGCTGGCGTTGCCCAGGCCACCGCGACCGCCGCGCGCGACGACGAAGCGGGTGCCCTCGCCGACCAGGTCGGCCAGCTCGTTGCCGTCCGCGTCGTAGACGACCGTGCCGTCCGGCACCGGCAGCTCGACGGAGGCGCCGTTGGCGCCGTTGCGCATGTCGCCCATGCCGGGCTTGCCGCTGCCGGCCTTCTGGTGCGGGTGGAAGTGGAAGTCGAGCAGCGTCGTGGTGTCGTGCGAGACCACCAGGGTGACGTCGCCGCCGTGGCCGCCGTCGGCGCCGTCGGGCCCGCCGAGCGGCTTGAACTTCTCCTTGTGCACCGAGGCGCAGCCGTGCCCGCCGTCGCCGGCGGCGACGTGCAGCACGACGCGGTCGACGAACGTGGTCATGGGTCCTGCTCTCCGTGTGAAGCACGCAGGGCGGGCCCGGCAGCAGCCGGACCCGCCCTGTGAAGCGCGTGGTGGGGGTCGGCTAGCCGACCGGCACGATGTTGACGGTCTTGCGACCGCGCTTGAGGCCGAACTGCACGGCGCCCGGCGCGAGCGCGAACAGCGTGTCGTCCTTGCCGCGGCCGACCTGGTCGCCGGGGTGGAAGTGGGTGCCGCGCTGGCGGACGATGATCTCGCCGCTCTTGACGACCTGGCCGCCGAAGCGCTTGACGCCGAGGTACTGCGCGTTGGAGTCGCGGCCGTTGCGCGAGGAGCTCGCGCCCTTCTTGTGAGCCATCTCGCTACTTCCCCGTCTCGATGCCGGTGACCTTGACCTGCGTGAGCGACTGGCGGTGGCCCTGGCGCTTCTTGTAGCCGGTCTTGTTCTTGTACTTCATGATGCGGATCTTCGGGCCGCGGGTGTGCGCCACGACCTCGGCGCTCACCGTGACCTTGGCCAGCGCGTCGGCGTCGGTGGTGACGGCGGCGCCGTCGACGACGAGCAGCGCCGGCAGCGTGAGCGAGGAGCCCGCCGCGCCGAGGACCTTCTCGACCTCGACGACGTCACCGACGGCGACCTTGTGCTGCTTGCCGCCGGTCTTGACGATGGCGTACACGGAGAGCTCCTGACTGCGGTACGGGGGTCCGGCGCGAGGCGCGCGGGACGGGCGGCGTGGCAGCCGCGACCCCGAAGACTACCGGACGGCCCCGGGAGCGTCGAACGACCGCTCCCGGGCCCGCGGCTCAGCCCGAGGTGGCCCGGCGGCGCCGGCGGGGCGCGGGGGCGGGGGGCGGCTCGACCGCCGCGTCCGCCGGTGCGTCCGGGGCGTCGGCGGGGGCGTCGTCCGGGGCGTTGAGGCCCGGCACGACGGCGACGACCGGCTGGTCCTCGAGGTCGGCGGACGGCTGCTCGGCGAGGTCGGGCAGGGCGTCCGGCGACGGGGCGTCCGGCGACGGGGCGTCCGGCGACGGGGCGCCGGCCCGGCCCGCACCGGCCTCCGCGTCGGCGACGGCCTCGGCGACCGGGTCGTCGCCGAGCGCGGCCTCGGTGACCGGGGCGCCGGAGACCAGGTCGGCGGCGGGCACCTCGCCCTCGGCGCCGCTCGGGGCCGCCGTGGCGGCGGCCGAGATGGCCGCCTCGCTGACGTCGGGCGCTGCGCCGGCGGTGCGGCCCGCGCGGCGGCGGCCGCCGCGGGAGCGCGACGGCCGGGCGGGCGCGTCCTCGACGACCGGGCCGGCCTGCAGGGCCGCGCCCTCGGCGCCGTCGACGACCGGCTCGGCGGCCTCGTCCGGCGCGGCGGGTGCGGGCGCCAGGTCGTGCGCGTGCGCGTCGTGGGCAGAGCCGTCGTGGTCCGCGTGGTCGTGCTCGTCGTCGCCGCC
>CANKBT010000250.1 GCA_947479995.1 Frankiaceae bacterium
ACGCGACCCCCGGACGGTCGGGGGTGTCCTGGTTACGCGACCGTAGGTTACGGTCGCGTCAGGTGCCGCGACGGTGCCGTCCCCCTGCGCACAGAGGACGCCCGTGACTGCTGGCACCACGCTGCCCGACGCCCCCACCACGACGGTCGACGTCGAGGAGGACGCCTCCCGCCCGCTGCAGGCGGTGCCCAAGAGCCGCGCCCGCGCGCGCTTCGAGCAGCTGATGCTCGCGACGTTCATCGTCGTGCCGCTGCTCGCCGTGCTCGCCAGCGGCGTCGTGCTGTGGGGCTACGGCCTGCACTGGCGCGACGTCGTCATCGCCGTCGCCTTCTACTGGGTGACGGGCCACGGCATCACGGTCGGCTTCCACCGCTACTTCACGCACGGCAGCTTCAAGGCCGGCCGCGGCACCCGCGTCGCGCTGGCGGTCGCCGGCAGCATGGCCATCGAGGGGCCGGTGACCCGCTGGGTCGCCGACCACCGCCGCCACCACGCGTACAGCGACCGCGACGGCGACCCGCACTCCCCCTGGCGCTACGGCACGTCGACCGGCGCGCTCGCCAAGGGCCTGTGGCACGCGCACGTCGGCTGGCTGTTCGACGTCGAGCAGACCGATCAGCAGCGCTTCGCGCCCGACCTGCTCGCCGACCGCGACGTGCACCGCGTCAACAAGCTGTTCTGGCTCTGCGCGCTCGTCTCGCTCGCCCTGCCGGCGGTCGTCGGCGGCGTCTGGGGCGGCCTGGCCGGCGACGGCTGGCTGGCGAGCGCGGCGACCGCCTTCTTCTGGGGCTCGCTGGTGCGCATCGCGGTGCTGCACCACGTGACCTGGTCGATCAACTCGATCTGCCACGCCGTCGGCGAGCGGCCGTTCCAGACCCGCGACCGCAGCGCCAACGTCTGGCCGCTGGCGATCATCAGCATGGGCGAGTCGTGGCACAACCTGCACCACGCCGACCCGACCGCCGCGCGCCACGGCGTCGACCGCTTCCAGGTCGACACGAGCGCCCGCGTCATCTGGGGCCTGGAGCGGCTGGGGCTGGCGACCGACGTGCGCTGGCCCAAGCCCGAGCGCCTCGACGCCCGCCGCGTGGCCCGCTGACCGCGACCGGGCCCGCCCCGCGGGTCCGCATGACGGGCGCGGAGCGGCGCGCGCAGCTGCTCGGCATCGGCCGCGAGGTCTTCGCCGAGCGCGGCCCCGACGGCGCCTCGGTGGAGGAGATCGCCGCCCGCGCCGGCGTCAGCAAGCCGGTCGTCTACGAGCACTTCGGCGGCAAGGACGGCCTCTACGCCGAGGTCGTGCGCCGCGAGGTCGAGCACCTGCTGCTGACCTTCACCTCGGCGCTCACCGGCGGCTCGGCCCGCGTGCTGCTCGAGCAGGCGACCTGGGCGCTGCTCACGTACGTCGAGGAGCGCGGCGACGGGTTCCGCATCCTCGTGCGGGAGTCGCCGGTCACGGGCGAGAGCAGCTTCGCCACGATCCTGTCGGACGTCGCCGTGCGCGTGGAGCACCTGCTGGCGGCGGAGTTCGCCGAGCGCGGCTTCCCGACCCGCTTCGCCGGCCTGCACAGCCAGGGCCTGGTCGGGCAGGTCGCGCTCGTCGGCCAGTGGTGGGCGCAGCACGGCGAGCTCGACCGCCGCGAGGTCGCCGCCCACCTGGTCAACCTGGCCTGGAACGGCCTGTCCGGCCTCGAGCCGGACCCGGTGCTGCGCACCGACCCGCTCGTCTGAGCGGTCCCGGACGCGCGAGGACCCCCCGGCGACGTGCGCCAGGGGGTCCTCGTGCGTGCGACTAGACCGTGCGGGTGCGGTGCGCCTTGTCCGTGAACAGGGCGGTGCCGGCCAGCACGAGGCCGCTCAGCGCGTGCAGCACGTTGTCGGCGCCGTTGAGGCCGATGACGTCGATGCCGCTGTCGTCGATGACCGGGCCGAGGACGGCCAGCAGGATGTACGTCGCGCCGATCGCGAGGTTGGCCGCGCGGGCCGTCTCGGTCTTGCGCGAGGCCGCGATGAGGACGAGGCCGATGGCGAGGTGCACGAGGTTGTGCACCACGGTCACGCCGAAGCCGAGCAGCGAGTCGCCCTTCTCGTCCGCCACGTTGTCGAAGCCGGTGACGAAGAAGCCGGCGAGGCCGACGAGCGCGTAGATGGCGCCGAAGACGAGGGCGACGGTGCGGTTGAGCGACTTGTCGGCGGTGCCGACCCGCCGGTCTGCGGGATGGGTCATGGGTCCTCCTGGGTCGGGGTCGCGCCACAGTTGCCCCGTACGGGGCCATCGACACGTGCGACCACCTGCGCGGTGGACCCGGTCACGCGTAGCGTCCGCGCGGTCCCGCCCGCGCACCAGGAGGCCACGTGACCACGCCCGACCCCTTCGCGAAGGACCCGTACGGCGCCAGCGCGCCTCCGCCCGCGCCCAGCGGGTACGGCCAGCCGGCCCCCGGCGGCTACGGCCAGCCCGCCCCCGGCGGCTACGGCCAGCCGGACCCGGCCGGCTGGGGCCAGCGCCCGATCGGCCAGGTGCGCGGCACCTGGGCGGTCATCGGGCTCAGCCTCGTGACCTTCGGCATCTACACGCTCTTCTACTACTACCGGGTGCACGAGGACATGAAGCTGCACACCGGCCAGGGCCTCGGCGGCGGCATCGCGCTGCTGCTGGCGCTGTTCGTCGGCGTCGCCTCGCCGTTCCTGCTCAGCGACGAGGTCGGCAAGCTCTACAGCCACAGCGGCCGGCAGGCGCCGGTCTCGGCGACGACCGGGCTCTGGTACTTCCCGGGCATCTTCATCCTGGTCGGCCCGTTCATCTGGCTGTTCAAGACCAACGGCGCGCTCAACGACTACTGGCGCAGCGTCGGCGCGCGCTAGCCGTCAGACCTGCTCGGACAGCTCCAGCCAGGCGTCCTCGACGGCCGCCTTCTCGGCCTGCAGCCCCTGCAGCCTCGCGTCGAGCGCGGCCGCCGCGACGTAGTCCTCCGCGGCGGCCGCCAGCTGCGCGTGCACCCCGGCGACCTCCTTGTCGAGCCGGGTGAGCTGGCGCTCGAGGCGGCTGAGCTCCTTCTGCGCGGCGCGGGTGTCGCCGCCCAAGCGCCCGGCCGGGCGGCTGCTCCCGCCGGCCGTCGCGGGCGTGCGGCGCACCCGCTTGGCGAGGTACTCCTCCACGCCGCCGGGCAGCGCCTTGACCGTGCCGTCGCCCATGAGCGACGCCGTCGTCGTGGTGACGCGCTCGAGGAAGTAGCGGTCGTGGCTGACGACGACGAGGGTGCCCGGCCAGCCGTCGAGGACGTCCTCGAGCGCGTTGAGCGTGTCGATGTCGAGGTCGTTGGTCGGCTCGTCGAGCAGCAGCACGTTGGGCTCGCCCATGAGCAGGCGCAGCAGCTGCAGCCGGCGGCGCTCGCCGCCCGACAGGTCGCCGACGCGCGTCCACTGGGCGTTGCCCGTGAAGCCGAACCGGTCGCACAGCGAGGACGCGGTGATGGTCTTGCCGCCGCCGACGTCGACCGTGCGCGCCACCTGCTCGACCGCCTCGAGCACCCGCAGCGCGGGGTCGAGCTCGGCCACCTCCTGCGACAGGTACGCGACCTTGACGGTCTGCCCGACGACGACCCGGCCGGCGTCGGGCTGGAGCTGGCCGACGAGCATCTTGAGCACGCTCGACTTGCCGGCGCCGTTGACGCCGACGACGCCGACGCGGTCGCCCGGCCCGACGATCCAGTCGACGCCGTCGAGCAGCACGCGGTCGCCGAAGCGCAGCGACGCGCCCGCCAGCTCGTACACCGTCTTGCCGAGTCGCGCCGTGGCGAAGCGCTGGAGGGCGACGTCGTCGCGCGCCGGCGGCTCGTCGGCGATGAGGGCGTTGGCCGCGTCGATGCGGAACTGCGGCTTGCTGGTGCGCGCGGGCGGGCCGCGCCGCAGCCACGCCAGCTCCTTCTTCACCAGCTGCAGCCGCTTCTGCTCGGCGGTGCCGGCGATGCGGTCGCGCTCGGCGCGCGCCAGCACGTAGGCCGAGTAGCCGCCGGCGTAGGCGTCGACGACGCCGTCGTGCACCTCCCACGTCGCGGTGTTGACCTCGTCGAGGAACCAGCGGTCGTGGGTGACGACCAGGTGCGCCTGCGACGGCGTCCGGGCCTTGAGGTGCGCGGCCAGCCAGGCGACGCCCTCGACGTCGAGGTGGTTGGTGGGCTCGTCGAGCACGAGCAGGTCCCACTCCTGCACGAGCAGCGCGGCGAGCGCGACGCGGCGGCGCTCGCCGCCGGACATCGTGCCGACGACGGCGTCGAAGCCGAGGTCGTGCAGGCCCAGGCCGTCCATGACCTCGCGGACGCGGGCGTCGCTGGCCCACTCGTGGTCGGCCGCGTCGCCGACGACCGCGGCGCGGACGGTGCTCGCCTCGTCGAGGCGGACGTCCTGCGTGAGCACGCCGGCGCGCAGGCCGCCGGTGTGGGTCACCCGGCCGCCGTGCACCTCCTCGCGCTTGAGCAGCGTCCTGAGCAGGGTGGTCTTGCCGCCGCCGTTGCGGCCGACGACGCCGATGCGGTCGCCCTCGGCGATGCCGAGCGAGACGCCGTCGAGCAGCACCCGGGTGCCGTGGGCGACGACGACCTGCTCGAGGTTGACGAGGTTGGCGCCGGCCACTCAGCCCACCACCCGCGCGCCCGCGACCGGGCCGTCGGCGCGGCGCACCGCGCGGCAGACGTCGTGCCCGGCGAGGGCGGCCGCGAGCGCGTCGGCGTGCGCGGCGTCGCGGCCGAGGAAGGCGACGGTCGGGCCGCTGCCGCTGACGACGCCGCCGAGCGCGCCGAGCTCGTCGCCGGTGTCGAGCAGCCGGCGCAGCGCGGGGCGCAGGGCCAGCGCGGGCGGCTGCAGGTCGTTGTGCAGGGCGCGGCCGAGCGCCTCGGGGTCGCCGCGGCGCAGCGCCTGCAGCACCGCCGAGGGCTCGGGCGCGACGGTCACGGGCCCCTGGTCGCGCTGCTCGTCGAGCCGCCCGTAGACCGCGGGGGTCGACAGCCCGCCGTCGGCGAGCGCGAGCACCCAGGCGTACGTGCCGCGCCCGAGCACCGGGGTGAGCTGCTCGCCGCGGCCGGTGCCGAGCGCGGTGCCGCCGTGCAGCGAGAACGGCAC
>CANKBT010000251.1 GCA_947479995.1 Frankiaceae bacterium
ATCATGGACTCGCTGCGCTACTGGGTCACCGAGATGCACGTCGACGGCTTCCGCTTCGACCTCGCCAGCTCGCTGGCCCGGCAGTTCCACGAGGTCGACCGGCTGTCGGCCTTCTTCGACCTCGTGCAGCAGGACCCGGTGGTCAGCCAGGCCAAGCTCATCGCCGAGCCGTGGGACGTCGGCGAGGGCGGCTACAACGTCGGCGGCTTCCCGCCGCTGTGGACCGAGTGGAACGGCAAGTACCGCGACACCGTGCGCGACTACTGGCGCGGCGAGGAGGCGACGCTCGCGGAGTTCGCCTCGCGGCTCACCGGCTCCGCCGACCTGTACGAGCAGGACGGCCGACGGCCGTACGCGTCGATCAACTTCGTCACCGCGCACGACGGCTTCACGCTGCACGACCTCGTCTCGTACAACGACAAGCACAACGACGCCAACGGCGAGGGCGGCAACGACGGCGAGAGCCACAACTCCTCGTGGAACTGCGGCGTGGAGGGCGAGACCGACGACCTCGACGTCATCGCGCTGCGCGAGCAGCAGAAGCGCAACTTCCTCGTCACGCTGTTCCTCAGCCAGGGCGTGCCGATGCTGCTGCACGGCGACGAGCTCGGCCGCACCCAGGGCGGCAACAACAACGTCTACGCGCAGGACAACGAGATCGCGTGGGTCGACTGGGAGCGCGCCAAGGACTTCGAGGTGCTCTCGGACTTCACCGCGCGCCTGGCGAAGCTGCGCCGCGAGCACCCGGTCTTCCGCCGCCGCCGGCACTTCCGCGGCCGCCCCGTCGCCGGGACGCAGCTGGAGGACATCGGCTGGTTCACCCCGGCGGGCGAGGAGATGGGCGACGACGACTGGGACAGCGGCTTCGCCCGCTCGGTCGCGGTCTTCCTCAACGGCGAGGGCATCCGCGAGCCCGACGCCCGCGGCGAGCCGGTCGTCGACGACTCGTTCTTCCTGCTGTTCAACGGCCACCACGAGCCGATCTCCTTCACGCTGCCGGAGATCGGGGCCGGGGAGCGCTGGCAGATCGAGGTCGACACGCACGCGCCGCTGCTCGACGAGGCCGAGGGCCGGTCGGTCAAGACCGGCGAGGCCGTCGACGTCGAGGCGCGCGCCGTGCTCGTGCTGCGCAAGGTCTTCTAGGTGGCCGTCACGCCGGTGAGCACCTACCGGCTGCAGCTGCACGCCGGCTTCACGCTCGACGACGCCGCGGCCGTCGTGCCCTACCTCGCCGACCTCGGGGTGACGCACGTCTACTGCTCGCCGTGGCTGCAGGCGGCCCCGGGCTCGATGCACGGCTACGACGTCGTCGACCACGGCGCCGTCAACGCCGAGCTGGGCGGCGCCGAGGCGCTCGGCCGGCTGTCGTCCGCCTGCCGCGCGGCGGGCCTCGGCATCGTGCTCGACGTCGTGCCGAACCACACGGCGGTGTCGGAGCCCGAGTCGCAGAACGCCGCCTGGTGGGCGTTCCTGCGCGACGGGCGCGACAGCCACTACGCCGACTGGTTCGACGTCGACTGGGAGCTCGGCAAGGTGCTCGTGCCGGTGCTCGGCGCGCCGCTCGCCGACGTCGTCGACGAGCTGGTGCTCGAGGACGACCGCATCCGCTACTACGACCACGAGGTGCCGGTCTGCCCCGGCACGCTCGTCGAGGGCGACGTGCTCGCCACGCTGGACCGCCAGCACTACCGGCTCGCGCACTGGCGCACGGCCGGCGAGGAGCTCAACGTCCGGCGCTTCTTCGACGTCACCACGCTCGCCGGCGTGCGCGTCGAGGACGAGGGCGTCTACGACGCGACGCACCGCCTGGTGCTGCAGCAGGTGCGCGACGGCGTCGTCGACGGCCTGCGCATCGACCACCCCGACGGGCTGGCCGACCCCGAGGGCTACCTCGCGCGGCTCGCCGAGGACACCGGCGGCGCGTGGGTCGTCGTCGAGAAGATCCTCGAGCCCGGCGAGCGCCTCCCCCGCACGTGGGCCACCGCGGGCACCACGGGCTACGACGTGCTCAACCGGGTGCTCGGCCTGTTCGTCGACCCCGAGGGCGAGCAGCCGCTCACCGCGCTGTGGCAGGCGCGCACCGGCAGCACCGCGTCGTACGCCGACGTCGTCGACGAGGCCAAGCACCTCGTGCTCGACCGGGTGCTCGCCGCCGAGGTGAACCGGCTCGTCGAGGTCGGCCGGCGCGTGCTCGCCCCGCTGCACCTCGACGTGACGCGCCGGGGCCTGCGCGAGGCGCTGGTCGAGGTGCTCGCCGCGTTCGAGGTCTACCGCGCCTACCTCGGGCCGCAGGGCCCGGCGGACGACACGGCGCGCGCCCACGTCGAGCACGCCCTCGCCGCGGCGCGCCGCCGCGTGCCCGACCGCGCCCGGGAGGTCGACCTCGTCGGCCGGCTCGCGCTGGCCGAGCTGCCCGGCGCGGACGAGTTCGTCACGCGCTTCCAGCAGACCTGCGGGCCCGTCATGGCCAAGGGCGTCGAGGACACCGCCTTCTACCGCTACCTGCGCCTGGCCGCGCTCAACGAGGTCGGCGGCGACCCGGGCCGGGTCGGCCTGCCGCTCGCCGCGTGGCACGAGGCCTGCGCCGAGGCGCAGCGCGACTGGCCGGTGTCGATGACCGGGCTGTCCACGCACGACACCAAGCGCAGCGAGGACGTCCGCGCCCGGCTGGTGCTGCTGTCGCAGGACCCCGGCGGCTGGGCCGACCTGCTCGACCGGCTGCCGCACTTCGGGCACGGCCCGACCGACCTGCTCGTCTGGCAGACCCTCGTCGGCGCCTGGCCGCTGTCGGCCGACCGCGCCGTCGCGTACGTCGAGAAGGCGACGCGCGAGGCCAAGGACCGCACGTCGTGGACCGACCCCGACCCGGCGTTCGACGAGGAGCTGCAGGCCTTCGTGCGCGGCGTGCTCGACGACCCGGCCGTCACCGCTGAGGTCGAGCGCTACGTCGAGGGCCTGCGCCCGGCGTGGGAGGCGACGCTGCTGGCGCAGAAGCTCGTGCAGCTGACGACCCCCGGCGTGGCCGACGTCTACCAGGGCACCGAGCTGGTCGACCTCTCGCTGGTCGACCCCGACAACCGCCGGCCGGTCGACTACGACGCCCGCCGCGCGGCGCTCGCCGACCTCGCGTCGGCGCCGCCCAAGCTGCGGCTCGTCGCGACCGTGCTGCGGCTGCGCCGGGAGCACCCGGAGTGGTTCCTCGAGGGCGCGACGTACGCGCCGCTCGACGCCGGGCCGCGGGCCGTCGCGTACGTCCGCTCCGGCCGCGTCGCCGTCGTGGCGCCGGTGCGGGCGCTGCACGGCGTCGGCGACGACGCGGTCGAGCTGCCCGAGGGCGGCTGGACCGACGCGGTCACCGGCACCACGTGGTCGGGCCGCGTGCTGCTCGCGCACCTGCTCGACCGGTTCCCGGTGGCGCTGCTCGTCCGCGACTAGCGGCACCCGCCGTTCACCCGCCGGGTGGACAGTGCGGGCATGGAGATCGACCGCCGCAGCCTGCTCACCGCGACGGGCGGGGCCGCCGTGCTCGCGCTCGCGCCCCGCTCGCTCGCGCAGGCCGCGCCCGACCCGTCGCTCGCGCCGTTCCTGCACGGCGTCGCGTCCGGCGACCCGCTCGCCGACCGCGTCGTGCTCTGGACCCGCGTGAGCGGCGCCGACGGCCCGGTGCCGGTGCGCTGGGTCGTCGCCCGCGACGCCGCCCTCACCGACGTCGTGCAGACGGCCACGGCGACGGCGACCGCCGCGCGCGACTTCACCGTCAAGGTCGACGTCGCCGGGCTGTCGGCGGCCACGACGTACTGGTACGCCTTCGAGGCGCTCGGCCGCCGCTCGATGACCGGCCGCACCCGCACGGCACCGCGGACGGCGCAGCGCCTGCGCTACGCCGTCGTCACCTGCGCGCAGTACGACGACGGCTTCTTCAACGCCTACGCGCGCGTGGCCGAGGCCGACGTCGACGCCGTGCTGCACCTCGGCGACTACCTCTACGAGAGCGCGACCTCCGACGACGCGGTGGCCGGCCGCGCGATGGAGCCGGACGTGGAGGTGCGCACGCTCCAGGAGTACCGCGCGCGCCACGGGCACTACAAGACCGACCCGGACCTGCAGCGGCTGCACCAGCAGCACCCGGTCGTCGCCACCTGGGACGACCACGAGTCGAGCAACGACTCCTGGGTCGACGGCGCCGCGAACCACGACCCGGCGACCGAGGGGCCGTGGGCCGTGCGCAAGGCCGCCGCCCAGCGCGCGTACGACGAGTGGATGCCGGTGCGCCTGCCGGTGCCGGGCGACCCGTCGCGCATCCACCGCCAGCAGTCGCACGGCGACCTCGTCGACCTCGTCGTCATCGACACCCGGCTCGAGGGCCGCAGCCAGCAGCTGACCGGCCTGGACGGCGACACCGTGCTCACCGACCCGCGCGTCGCCGACCCGGCGCGGCAGATGTACAGCCCGGCGCAGCGCGCGTGGTTCGAGCAGGCGCTGGCGGGCTCCGGCGCGGCCTGGCGGCTCGTGCTCAACCAGGTGATGGTCAGCCAGTTCCGCGCGGTCGGCTTCCCCCAGGCGGTCAGCGACGCGCTCGCCGGCCTCGGCGGCAGCGGCGTGCCGAGCGAGGGCGTGGCGCTGGCGGCCGACCTCTGGGACGGCTACTCGGCCGAGCGCGACCGGCTGCTCGGCTTCCTGCGCGCCGCGGGCGTGCACGACGTGGTGGTGCTCACCGGCGACTTCCACGCCTCCTTCGCCAACGACCTCACCGAGGACCCGTACGACCTGCTCACGCCGCCGGCGGCCGTCGAGATGGTCGTGACGTCGGTGACGTCGTCGAACTTCGACGAGTCGCTCGGGGTGCCGCCGCGCACGACGTCGCTGGCGATCGAGGCGGCGGTGCGCGCGCAGAACCCGTCGACGCGCTACGTCGAGCTCGACAGCAACGGCTGGCTGCTGCTGGACGTGACGCCCGAGCGCGTGCAGGGCGAGTGGTGGTTCGTCGACACGGTGGTGGCGCCGAGCAGCGCGCAGCGGCTCGACGCCACCTGGCAGGTCGCCCGCGGCGCCGACCGCCTGGCGCCCGGAGGGGCCGCCACCGCCGACCGGGCCGACCGGCCCGCCGCGGCGCC
>CANKBT010000252.1 GCA_947479995.1 Frankiaceae bacterium
ATGGTCGTGGCCAAGAGCGAGCGGGCGTACACCGTGCTCAAGGACGCCTTCCGCGAGCGCACGGTCGACAAGCGCTACGCCGCGCTCGTCCAGGGCCACCCCGACCCGATGACCGGCACCGTCGACGCCCCGATCGACCGGCACCCGACGTCGGCGTACAAGTTCGCGGTCGTGGCCGGCGGGCGGCCGAGCGTCACGCACTACGAGACGGTCGAGGCCTTCCGGCACGCGACGCTGCTCGACATCCACCTCGAGACCGGTCGCACCCACCAGATCCGCGTGCACATGAGCGCGCTGCGCCACCCCTGCGTCGGCGACGTGCAGTACGGCGCCGACCCGACGCTGGCCAAGCGCCTCGGCCTCAGCCGGCAGTGGCTGCACGCCGCGCGGCTGTCGTTCGCGCACCCGGACGACGGGCGCTGGGTGAGCTTCGAGAGCCCCTACCCGGCCGACCTGCAGACCGCGCTCGACCGCATCGCCGCCGCGTCGTGAGGGACCCGCTCCGCAGCCTCGACGACCGGCTGGTCCCGCGGGCCGCCGTGGCGCTGCGCGGCCTGCTCGACGCCCTGCGCCGCGACCCCGAGCGCTCGGCGCTGCGCCGCCTCGACGACCGCTTCGCCCGCGGGCCGCTGCGGATCCTGCGCGACGTGCCGCAGCTCGCCGCGCTGCTGGCCGGCCTCGTGCTCGTCACCGCCTCGGTCGTCGCGCTCGCCCGCGACGACGACGACGAGGGCGGCAGCGGTGGCGCGGAGACCGCGCAGACCGTCGAGGACGCCGCGCCGCTCGTGCTCGGGCCGGCGCCGGGCGACAGCGTCGCCACGCACGTCGCCGCCGTGCGCTCGCGCACCTCCGAGCTGGCCGACGCCGAGCCGGACGGGGCCTACACCGCGCTGGTCAGCCTGCGCGCCGCCGTCGACGCGCCCCGCGCGCAGGCGCTGCTCGGCGACCTGCGCGTGCGCCGGGTGCTGCTGCGGCTCGACCTGCCCGTCGACCAGCCCGCCGAGGTCGTGCCGCTGGCGGTCACCGACCTGCAGGCCGACCTCACCGCGCAGCTCTCGCGCGTGGCGGCGGCCAAGGCCGCGGCGGTGCCGGAGCTGCGCGCCTTCGCCGAGACGATCGACCCGGCGCTGCAGCCGGCCGAGCGCGCCGCCGCGCTCGCGGACGTCGCCGCCGTCGAGGCCGAGGCCGCCGGCTTCGTCCCCGGCTGCACCTGCCTCGTCGCGCTCGTCGTCGAGGGCCCGGCCGCCCGCCTCGCCGCGCTCGGCACCGACCCGGACGTGCGCGTCGTCGAGCTCGCCCGCCGCGGCGCGGCCGTGGAGGACGTCGAGGTGCGGCCGCTGCTGCCCGGCGCCACCGGCGTCGTCCCGCCGCCCGCCAGCTCGCCCGCGCCGTACGAGGGGGCGTCGTGACGCTCGAGGTCCGCCTGGCCGGCCCGGCCGACATGGACGCCGTCTACGCCCTGCGCCACGAGGTGTTCGTCGTCGGCCAGGACGTGCCCGAGGACATGGAGTACGACGAGCACGACCCCGGGTGCGACCACGCGGTCGCGCGCCTGGACGGCGAGGTCGTCGGCACCGGGCGGCTGCTCGACCCGGTCGACGGCACGGCGACCGTCGGGCGGATGGCCGTCGCCGAGGCCGCCCGCGGCCGCGGCGTCGGCGCGCGCGTGCTCGCGCTGCTGGAGGAGCGCGCCCGCGAGCGCGGCGTCGAGGCGGTCGAGCTGCACGCGCAGGTGCACGCCACCGGCTTCTACGAGCGCGCCGGCTACACCGCCTTCGGCGACGTCTACGACGAGGCGGGCATCGACCACGTGAGCATGCGCAAGCCGCTGCGCTAGCCGCGGGCGAAGAACGTCACGAGGTTGCCGTCGGCGTCGAGCGCGTGCGCCTCGCGGGTGCCCCAGCCGGTCGCCTGCGGGCGGCCCGGGTCGCCGGGGTGCAGGGTGCCGGTGGCGAACAGCTCGGCGTGCAGCGCGTCGACGTCGTCGACCTCGACGCGGCAGCTCGCCGTGCCGGCCAGGAAGCTCTCGGCGCCGCTCCACACCGGGCCGTCGGCGAGGTCGGGGCGCGAGCGCCAGCCGGCGTCGCCCGCGTGCCACAGGTGCACCTCGGCGTCGTCGCGCCGCAGCACGGCGGCGCCCGGCTCGACGTGGACGGGTGCGAAGCCGAGCCGGCTCGTCCAGTGCTCGACGGCCGCGGCGACGTCGCGCACCGGCAGCGAGGGGACGGTCCGGCCGAGGCGCACGACCGCAGTGTGTCGGTAGCGTCCGGCCCGTGACCACCCCCCAGGACGCCCCAGACCCCGCCGGCCTCGCCGCCGCCGCGGCCGCCCGCCTCGCCGCGCTCACCGGCGCGGCGTCGCACGACGTCGCGGTCGTGCTCGGCTCCGGCTGGGTGCCGGCCGCCGACGCGCTCGGCGAGGCCGAGGTCGAGGTGCCCGTCACCGACCTGCCCGGCTTCCTGCCGCCGACGGTCGCCGGCCACGCCGGCCGCGCCCGCTCGCTGGTCGTCGGCGGCCGGCGGGTGCTCGTGCTGCTCGGCCGCACCCACCTGTACGAGGGCCGCGGCACCGACCCGGTCGTGCACGGCGTGCGGGTCGCCGCCGCCGCGGGCTGCCGCACGGTGGTGCTCACGAACGCCGCGGGCGGGCTGCGCGACGGCTTCGCCGTCGGCCAGCCCGTGCTGGTGAGCGACCACCTCAACCTCACCGCCCGCTCGCCGCTCGCCGGCCCGCGCTTCGTCGACCTCACCGACCTGTACTCCGCGCGGCTGCGCGCGCTCGTGCGCGAGGTGCAGCCCGACCTGGCCGAGGGCGTCTACGCCGCGCTGCCCGGCCCGCACTACGAGACGCCGTCGGAGATCCGCATGCTGCGCACGCTCGGCGCCGACCTCGTCGGCATGAGCACCGCGCTCGAGGCCGTCGCCGCCCGTGCCGAGGGGCTCGAGGTGCTCGCCGTCTCGCTCGTCACCAACCTCGCCGCCGGCATCACCGGCGAGCCGCTCGACCACGCCGAGGTGCTGCAGGCCGGCGCGGCGTCGGCCGAGCGGGTCGGCGGGCTGCTCGCCTCGGTCATCGGCTCCCTGTGAGCCTCGTCGAGGCCGCGCGCGCCTGGGCGGCCGACGACCCCGACCCGGCCACCCGCGCGGAGGTCGAGGCGCTGCTCGACGCGGGCGACGAGGAGGGGCTGCGCGCGCGCTTCGACGGGCACCTGGTGTTCGGCACGGCCGGCCTGCGCGGGCCGGTGCGCGCCGGCCCCACCGGCATGAACCGCGCCGTCGTGCGCCGCGCGGCCGCCGGCCTGGCCGCCCACCTGCTCGCCGGGGGCGGCGCGGGCGCGACGGTCGTCGTCGGCCGCGACGCCCGGCACGGCTCGGAGGACTTCGCGCGCGACTCGTGCGCGGTGCTGCAGGCCGCCGGGCTGCGCGCGGTGCTGCTGCCCCGGCCGATGCCGACGCCGGTGCTCGCCTTCGCCGTGCGCCACCTCGGCGCCGTCGCCGGCGTCATGGTGACCGCCAGCCACAACCCGCCCGCCGACAACGGCTACAAGGTCTACCTCGCCGACGGCGCGCAGCTGTCGTCGCCGCACGACACCGCGGTCGAGGCCCGCATCGCCGCGGTCGGCCCGGTGCGCGGCATCCCGCTCGACGACGGCTGGACGACGCTCGGCGACGACCTGCTCGAGGCCTACCTCGACGCGGTCGCCGCGCTGCCGCTGACCCGCGCGCGCGACGTGGCGCTGGCGTACACGCCGCTGCACGGCGTCGGCCGCGACGTGCTGCTGGCCGCGCTGGACCGCGCCGGCTTCGCCGCCCCGCAGGTCGTCGCCTCGCAGGCCGAGCCCGACCCCGACTTCCCGACCGTCGCGTTCCCCAACCCGGAGGAGCCGGGGGCCGTCGACGCGCTGCTGGCGCTCGTCACCGCGTCCGGCGCCGACCTCGGCATCGCCTCGGACCCCGACGCCGACCGCGTGGCCGTCGTCGTCGGCGGGCGGCTGCTGCGCGGCGACGAGGTGGGCGTGCTGCTCGCCGACCACCTGCTGGCCCACGACCGGCTCGGCCGGGTCGCGACGACGATCGTGTCGTCGTCGATGCTCTCGCGCGTCGCCGCGGCGTACGCCGTGCCGTACTCCGAGACGCTCACCGGCTTCAAGCACCTGGCGCGCGCCGGCGACGACCTCGTCTACGCCTACGAGGAGGCCCTCGGCGTCGCCGTCGCGCCCGACCTCGTGCGCGACAAGGACGGCGTCTCGGCGGCCGTGCTCGTCGCCGACCTGGCCGCGTCGCTCAAGGCGCAGGGCCAGACGCTGCTCGACCGGCTCGCCGACCTCGACGCGCGCTTCGGCCGGCACGAGACGCGGCAGCTGTCGTACCGCGTCACCGACCTGGCGCTCATCGCCGGCGCCATGGCCTCGCTGCGCGACGCGCCGCCCGCGGCGTACGGGGAGGTGCCGGTGACCGCGCACGAGGACCTGCTGCCGGACGCCGACGTGCTGGTGCACCGGCTGCCCGCCGGGCGCGTGGTCGTGCGGCCGAGCGGCACCGAGCCCAAGCTCAAGGCCTACCTCGAGCTGGTCGACCCGGCGCCCGGCGCGCTCGACGCGCTGGCGGCCGCCGTCGACGCGCGGCTCGGGCTGGCTAGCGTGAGCGCGTGAACCGCGCTGAGCTCGCCCGGATGGTCGACCACACCCTGCTCAAGCCGGAGGCGACCGACGCGGACGTCGCGGCGCTCGTCGCCGAGGCCGCCGAGCTGGGCGCGTTCTCGGTGTGCGTCTCGCCGTCGCGGCTGCCGCTGGCGGTGCCGGACGGCCTGGTCGTGTGCACCGTCGTCGGCTTCCCCTCCGGCGCGCACCAGACGGAGGCCAAGGCGGCCGAGGCCGCACTGGCCGTGCGCCAGGGCGCCGCGGAGGTCGACATGGTGATCTCCGTCGGCGACGCCCGCGCGGGGGAGTGGGGCCGCGTCGAGGCCGACGTCGCCGCGGTCGCGGCCGCCTGCGGCGACGCGCTGCTCAAGGTGATCGTCGAGTCCGCCGCCCTCGACCTCGACCAGGTCGCCGAGGCGAGCCGCCGGTCCGAGGCGGGCGGCGC
>CANKBT010000253.1 GCA_947479995.1 Frankiaceae bacterium
GGCCCGGCGTCGGCGCGCGTGGTGCCGGCGAGCAGCAGCCCGAGCGCGGCGCCGGCCAGGCCGACGAGCACGACGGCGAGCAGCCCGCCGGTGCGCCGCCAGCCGGGGCGGGGGAGGCGGGCGCGGCGGCTCATGCCCGACCGGTGCCCCGCCGGGTCGTCCGCGACGCCATCTGACAAGGGCCAAGGCCGCATCGCCGAGCGCCCCCGTGCCCGGGGACGAGGACGTACGTTCCGGACGTCCGGCGGTGATCCCGCGCGGCTGCACCCCCCGGCCCGGCGTCGCCCGACGCGGGGCCCGCCGCTGTGCCCGCGTGCGCGGGCTGCTCGCCGGAGGACTCCCGTGCCCGCTGTGCCCGCCCCTGTGCCCGCCCCTGTGCCCGACCCCGCGCCCGTGCCCGTCCTGCGCCGGCGCGGCGTGGTCGTCGTCCTCCTGCTCGTCCTCGGCACGCTGGTGCCCGGCCTTGAGCCCGTGCCGGCGGGCGCCGCGCTCGAGCAGGCCGCCGCCCGTGCCGGCGGCCCGTGCGTGCGCGACGTCTCGGACGTCTCGTCGGACGCGTACGAGACCTGCGAGGACCCCGGCGAGGCGCACCTGTCCAGCCGGGCGGCGGGCACCCGGCTCATGACGCCGGAGCAGTACGTCGCGCTGCTGCGCCTGGAGGACCAGGCCAACGCCGCCGTGCGCGCGGTGCACGGCATGAGCGACACCCCGCAGAGCCACGACCGGGTCGTGGCCTTCGCCGCGGCCGAGCTGCGCGCCGCGCTGGTGACGCGCCTGCTGCAGGTCGCGCAGAGCAGCAGCCGCACGGCCGACGAGCAGGCGGTGGCGGTCTGGCTGTCGCAGCTGGCGCAGGACCACTCCCGCGCCGTGGCCCAGCAGGCGCAGTTCGAGTTCTTCCGGTGGTCGCAGCGGCAGCAGGGCGACGACCGCACCGGGCCGTGCGCCTACCAGCCGCCCGCGCCGTACGAGGCCGAGTGGCCGGGCTCGCAGGGGTACGAGGAGGAGTGCTTCCTGCCCGGCGACTCCGGCGGCGTCATCCTCAACCCGCTGCCGCTGTTCAACGACCCGCCGCGGCAGCCCTCCTTCGAGCAGTTCGTCCGCTGGGGCGCGGCGGAGGCCGACTACCCCGCCCTGCTGGAGCGGCTCGTGCTCCCGACGACGAGCCTGACCGGCCTGTCGGCGCTCGCGCTGGGAGCCGGCTCGGCCACGGTCGACGCCGCCGGCCCGGCGGCCGTCACCCGGGTGCTCGCCGCGCCGGGCGTCAGCGGTGCCTGGCGCCGGCTGGCCGAGGCCGGCCGCGACGTGCCGAACGACGACGTGCGCACCCAGCCCGGTGCCTCCCAGCGGGTCGGCCCGTGGGCGGACCAGCTGCCCCCACGGCTGCGCGAGGAGCACGCGCGCGCCGTGCTGGACGTCGCCGGCCGGGCGGCGTTCACGGGCTACGACGAGGTGCGGGGGGACACGCGCGCGCGGCTGCAGGGCTACGTCGACGCGACGCAGGCGGGCGCGCCGTCGCTGCAGCGCATCGGCGGCGACACCTCCGCGGCGCAGCTGCTGTTCTCCGACCTCGTCCGGGCGCTGCCCGACACGTGCACGTCCGGCGACTTCCTCGACCTCACCGGCGGGCTCTGCCCCGGGCCCGGCTCCCCGGCGGCGCCGCAGCGCACGCCCGCCGAGCCGCTGCTGCGCAGCACGGACGGCGGGATCGCGCGCGGGACCTCCGTGCCGTTCGCGCCCGGGCGGGTGGGCGCCTCCTACGCCGAGGCCACCAGCGGCCTGGTCCTGGACCGGCGCCTGACGCTCGCCGACGGCTGGTTCGTCCTCGACGGCACGAGCACGCCGCTGCTCGAGCTCAGCCACTACGTGGACAACCAGCGGCTGGCCGAGGTCCGCTACGAGGTGGCCGGCGGGCGTCCTGTCCTGCGCACGGTCCTGCGCGAGCAGCGCTTCCTGCGCGACACCGACTACGGCCCCTGCGCCGAGACCGGCAGCGCCTGCACCACGTCGCGCGCCATCCCCTTCCTCAGCGGGCGGGCCAACCGCACCGCCGAGCTGTCGCTGGTCGACAACGCCCCGCCGGCGCTGCCCGTGCTCCAGCCCAGCACCCAGACCGTCGAGGTCGGCCAGCTGGTCACCCTGAGCGCGTCGCCGGCGTCGGACCCCGACGGCGACGCGGTCGTCAGCGAGGCCTGGACCGCGGAGTTCGACTACCCGTGCGCGCAGTCGCTGCCGGCCGCGGTCGACTGGCAGTGCGGCACCGGCCCCCGCGGCGGCAACGGGCCGGGCGGCGGCTACGTCCTGCCGACCGGCACCCGCGTCGTCTGGAACACGCCCGGCACGTGGCAGATCGCGCTCACGCGCACGGACCAGCACGGCGCCAGCAGCACGCGCCGGCAGTCGGTGCAGGTCGTCGCGCCGGCGCGCAACGGCTTCGGCGTCGGGTGCGACGCCGGCTGCGTGACCTCGACCGGCGAGGTCGTGCTGCGCGGCTACGTGGAGGCCGGTCCCACGCGCGACGCCGAGAGCGTGACGATCGACTGGGGCGACGGCACGGTCACCCGCGACGTCCCGTCGTCCATCTTCGTCCGCGGCGAGGTCGCGAGCGACCGCACCGGCCCGCGGGCCCTGCCCTCGGGCACGGTGGTGACGCCCGTGAGCTCGGTGGCGCAGGACTTCGTCGCCCGCCACGCCTACGGCGCGCTCCCGCCCGGCGGGCGACAGGTCACCGTGGTCTTCGAGGACGCCGGCCAGGGCGGCCGCACCCAGGCCTTCACGGTGACGCGGCCGGCGACCACCGCCCCGGCCGTCACCGGGGTGGCGCCCGGCGCGGCGTCCGAGGGCGCGCCCACCACGCTCACGGCGGTCGTCGCCGACGCCTCGCCCGCCGACGCCGGCACCGCCGTCGTCGCCTGGGGCGACGGCACGACCAGCACCGTGCCGTACGCGGCGCCGGCGGCCGGCGGCGGGCTCTCGGCCACGCACACCTACGCCGACGACGGCAGCTACGCCGTGACCGTGACGCCGACCGACGCCGGTGGGGCCACCGGCCCGGCCGCGACCGCGACGCAGACGGTGGCGGCGGCGGCGCCCGCGCTGCAGGAGGTCGCCGTCGCCGCGGTCGCGACCGGCACGAGCTCGACCGTGACCGGCCGCGTCGTCGACCCGGGCGCCGGTGACGCCGGCGTCCTCACGGTCGACTGGGGCGACGGCAGCCCGCTGACCGTCGCCGCGTACGGACCGCGCAGCGGCCCCACGGCCGGCGCCTTCTCGCTCGCGCACGCGTACGGCGCCGCCGGCTCCTACGCCGTGACCGTCACCGCCTCCGACGAGGACGACCTCGCCAGCGCGCCGGCCACCGCCACGGCCGTCGTGACGAGGGTCGTGCCGCGCGTGGCGTCCGCCGCGGCGCCGGCCGTGGTCGAGGGCACGACGACGGCGCTCACCGCCACCGTCGAGGGCGGCGGCGCGGGTGCGCTCGGCGTCGACTGGGGCGACGGCAGCCCGGTCGAGCCCGTGCCCTACGCCGGCCCCGGCACGGTGACGGCGACGCACGCCTACGCCGACGACGGGGGCTACGACGTGCGCCTGGTGCCCACGAGCTCGGCCGGCACCACCGGCGAGGAGGTGGTGGTGCGCGCCGTCGTGACCGGTGCCGCACCCGTCGCCTCCGGCACCGCGGTGACCGCGTCGGTCGAGGGCTCGGCAGCGACGCTGAGCACCACCGTCGGCGACGCCGGCGGTGCCGACGCCGGCACGCTCCGCGTCGACTGGGGCGACGGCAGCCCGCAGCAGGTGCTCGCGTACGCCGCGGGCGGCGGGGCCCTCACGGCCACGCACGCCTACGTCGACGACGACGGCGGCCCCTTCCTCGTCACGGTCGTCCCCACCGACGACGACGGGCTCGCCGGGGCGGCGGCGACCGCGAGCGCGGTCGTCGACAACGCCGCGCCCACGCTCGTCGGCGCGCTCCGCGACCCCTACGGCCGGGCGCTGGCGACGGGCACGGCCAGCGCCGCCGAGCCGGTGGTGGTGGGCGTGCCTGCCACGCTCAGCGGCAGCTTCGCCGACGCCGGCCGGCGTGACACCCGGCGCGTCCGGGTGGTCTGGGGTGACGGCACGACGACCACGCAGACCGTCACGACCACGGGCTCGATCGCCCACGCGTGGAGCCGACCGGGCACGTACGTGCTCACGGCGACGGTCACGGACGACGACGGGGGCTCCGCCTCCCGCAGCGTGACGGTCACCGTGCAGAGCCAGGTCGAGGCGACGCGCTCCGTGGCGGCGCAGCTGCGGGCGGCGGCCGGCGCGCCGGGCACCTCGACCCCGACGCAGCGCTCGCTGAGCCGCGCCGCCGGCCGCCTCGACGGCGGGTCCGCGGGCGGCCCGAGCGCCGTCGCCGAGCTCGAGTCCGGCCGACCGGCGACGGCGGCCGAGGAGCTGGCCGAGGCGTCCGCCGACGTGCAGTACGCGCAGGGCTCGACGCCGCGGGCGGACGTCACGCTGGCGCACCGCCAGCTGGTGCTGGTCCTGCGGTCGGTCGCCACGACGGTGGTGGCGCAGCAGGGCGCGGCCGGGCGTGCCGCGCTGGCCGACGGCCACGCGGCCGTGTCGCGCGGCGACCTCACGACGGCCGTGCGCCGCTACCTCGAGGTGGTGCGCGCGCGCTAGCCCCCGGCACGCCGCAGCCCCGGCCACCTCGCGGTGGGCCGGGGCTGCGTCGTGCGGGGCCGGCCTACGGGAAGGCGGGCTGCCGGGCGGGCTCGGGCGCCGAGCGCTGCTCGGGCACGTACGGCGGGGCCTTGGGGCGCTCGGCGCCGCCGGGGAAGGCCAGGCGCGCGATGGTGCGCTGCACGGTGCCCCACTGCTTGCGGAAAGGCCCGGTGTTGTACGGCAGGCCGTACTCCTGGCAGATCTGCTTCACCTTCGGCGCGATGACCTTGTACTTCGAGCTCGGCATGTCGGGGAACAGGTGGTGCTCGACCTGGAAGCTCAGGTTGCCGGAC
>CANKBT010000254.1 GCA_947479995.1 Frankiaceae bacterium
TTCTGGGACCTCGTGAAGCACCTGCGGGCGTCGCACGCGATCGCCGCCGAGGACGGCTCGGCCGGCGGCCTCACCGGGTCGATCGCCGAGCTCGTCGAGCTCGGCCGGGAGCTCACCGGCAAGGACCTCGGCGACGACGAGCCGCTGGTGCGCGCGCGCTTCCTCGACTACCTGCGCGGCTAGACGGCCGCGCCGAGCGCGCGCTGCAGCAGCTGCCCGCCCTCGACCACCAGCGGGTCGCGGTCGCCGGCGAGCGCCGGCAGCAGGGGCGCCAGCCGCGCCCAGTCGTGCTGCACCTCCGGCCCGCGCACGAGCTGCAGCAGCGGGCCGCGCCGGTGCTCCGGCAGCGCCGCCAGGGCGGCGGCCAGCGCGCGCAGGCCCCAGCCGTCGTACCGCTCCAGCACGCCGACCGCGGCGTACGTCGCGAGCGCGTCGTCCGGCCCGGTCAGCGCCCGGTGCAGCGCGCGCTGGGCAGCGGGCTCCTGCGCGTGGAAGGCCAGCAGCAGCAGGCCGCCCGCCCGGTCCTGCGGCAGCGGCAGGTCGGCGACCCGGAGGGCGTCGCCGAGCACCACGGGCGGCGGGCCGAGCTCCGAGACGTACGGCGCGGGGCGCGGCGGCCCGAGCTCGGCGATCGCCGGCGCGAGCGGGCTGCGCCGCAGGCGCGCGAGCACGGTGGCGTCGCGCGCCTGCCCGACGAGCAGCACGGTGTGCGTGCTGCCGCCGCCGTGGCGCGGGGCGGGCGGGTCGAGTTCGAGCAGCACCGCGAGGTAGGTGCGGTTGCCGCTCGGGGCGGACGTCAGGTGCGCGCTGCGCACGGCCGACGCGGGCACCCGGAGCGTGCCGACGTGCCGGCTGGGCGACTCCCACACGAGCTCGCGGTCGGTCGTGCTGAGCACGCCGGTGATCGGCTGGCCGAGGCTGACCCGGCGCTTGAGGCCGAGGGCGACGAGGTCGTCGGGCCCCATCGCCCACAGCTCGGCCCAGGCGCCCTCGGCGCGCCGGCGGTCGCGCAGCCGCCGCAGGGGCAGCAGCGTGGCCGCGACGACCGCCCCGATCACGGCGACGGTGGCGGTCACGGTCGTCAGCGCGGCCAGCCCGCCGAGGCCGTCGTCGTCGCGCGCCAGCCGCACGCCCTGCAGCACCACGACGGCGAGCAGGGCCAGCACGGGCAGCACGAGCACCTTGCGCCGCCGCAGCGGGCTGGGGCCGGAGGCGTCGGTCACGCGGCGATGATGCCCGCTGCCGCGGCGTCACGGGGACAGCCCGGCGTCGCGTGCGGCACGATCCGCCCCGTGGGCACCGAGGGGACCGAGGCGAGCACCGGCTGGGCGCACCTGCACCCCGACGCGCAGGCGGCCGAGCCGCTGCGGCGGGCGACCGCGGGGGGCACGGCGCTCAGCGCGCCGTGGCACGACAGCGCGCACCCGCCGCCCGGGCCGCGCACCGGCCTGCGGGTGCTCGCGGTGCTCGGCGCCGTGGTGCTGCTCGTCGTCGGGCTGGTGGTCGCCGTCAGCGTGCTCGACGACGACGACGAGGACCCCGTCGCCGACGGGGGCCCGCGGCTGTCGTTCACCGTCGACGCCGCCCGCGCGCCCGGCGGCGACCCCTTCGGCCTGGCGCTCGGGGCGCCGGTCGAGCTGGTGGAGGAGGGCTTCGACGGCGAGCCGGACCGCCGCGTCGAGGTGGCCGTCGAGGGGGTGCGCCGCGTCGAGACCGGCGGCTACGCCGGCGTCCCCGACCTGGCGCCCCGCGACGGCGGCTACCTGCTCGTCGACGTCCGCGTCGTGCCGGTGGACGGCCCGGCGCGCCTCGGCACCTCGGACTTCGCGCTGCGCCTCCCCGACGGCCGGGCGCTCGACGACGTCTCCTCGGACGCCGGCTGGTTCGCGCTGTGGGCCGACGACGTGGCGTACGACGACGAGGCGGCGCTCGGCCGCCCCCGCACCGGCACGCTGGTCTTCGACGTCGACCTCGCGCAGGTCGACGGCGCCCTGCTCGGCGCGGGCTCCGGCGAGTCGGTGGCGACGTGGACGCTCCCGCCGGGCGCGCCACCGCTCGTGGCGCCGGAGCAGCTCCCGGGCTACGAGCCGTAGCCGGAGGGGCCGGCCCGCGCCTAGGGCAGCGCGCGGCGGTCGGCGCCGAGCGGGGTGCCGAGGCGGATCGCGACGAGCTCGGTGTCCTCCGGCGCCCCTGCCCCGCGGCCGCTGCTGAAGGGGAAGTTGTTGTCGTTGACGACGAGCAGCGTCTCGTCGTCGACCAGCGCCACCGACTCGATGGTCTGGAACGGCATCCGGAAGAAGGCGCCGTCGGGGCCGAGGCCCTGCGGGTCCGGCACGGCGAGCAGGTCGACGAGCAGCTGCTTGTCGACGGCCCCGTCGCGGTCGAGGTCGCGGGTGTCGACGAGGAAGACGGCCTTGAAGCGCGCGGCGTCGCCCTGGCCGCCGTCGCGCTCGAGCACGAGGTAGCGGTGCGCGTCGACGGCCGTGATCTCGCCGATGGCGCTGGCCGGGTGCTCGAGGCGGTAGCGCAGCGGCCCCGGCTCGTACGCCCGCGTCGCGAGGTCGAAGCGGTACAGGCGCAGGTCCTGCGGCTCGTCGCCCGCCACCGGGCCCTCGAGCAGCGCGAGCAGGTCGCGCCCGTCGACGGTCAGCGCGAGCCCCTCGAAGCCCTTGCTGCCGCCGAGCGTGGCGGGCCGGCCGAGCGGGTCCTGCGGCGAGGCGACGCCCGGCAGGGGCACGGGGGCGTCGAGCACCACGCCGGTCGCCGAGGTGCGGAGCAGGAACGGCCCGAACTCCTCGCCGAAGACGAACGTGCCGTCCGGCAGCCGCCGGAAGCTCTCCGGGTCGAAGTCCGCGCCCGTCAGCCGCCGGTCGGCGCGGGTCAGCGGGAACGGCACCTTGCCGTCGGGGTCGGACAGCCCGAAGCCGCCGACGACCGCCACCTGCCCGGAGCGGGCGTCCGCCCGCAGGCGGTTGACCCGGAGCAGGTAGTCGGCGCTGTTGCCCTTCGCGCCGTAGCCGTTGTCGCTGAGGGCGAGCACGGTGCCGTCGCGCTGCGGCAGGACCGACGACACGCCCTGCACCGGCTGGGCCGGGAAGGGGACGGCGACGCCGTTGGTCGGCTGCAGGGCCGCGCCCGACGGCACCTGCTCGCCGTAGGTGCGGGCCGGCAGCACGGCGCGCCCGACGAGCTCGGCGTGCTGCAGCCCGCGGGAGGGGGCGAGGGCGGGGCGCTCGGCGGCGGTCACGGCGGGGGTGCCGCTGGCCGTCGCGACGACCGCGCCGCTCGTGGCGGCGCCGGCGGCGGCGCAGGTGAGGGCGAGCACGGCGGCGGGGAGGCGTCTCATGCGGCGGAGGCTGGCGCACGCCGGTGACCGCCGGGCGACGCCCGGGCGGCGGCCCGGTGACGTCAGCCACACGGGACTGCGGGCACGCGGACCGGCGTTACGCTCCTGCAGCACTTCCGACCGGTACCTCTGAGGACTGGAACGGCCCGTGGAGCTCCCCCTGCACGCGCGCGCCTCGCGCCTCGACGTCGGCGTCGTGAGCGCCGGCCGCGTCGGCGCCGTGCTCGGCGCCGCCCTCGCCCGGGCCGGCCACCGCGTGGTCGCCGCCACCGCGGTGAGCACCGCCTCGCGGGCGCGGGCCGCGGCGCTGCTGCCCGGCGTGCCGCTGCTCCCGGCCGACGAGGTCGCCCGCCGCGCCGGCCTGCTGCTGCTCGCGGTGCCCGACGACGCGCTCGCCGACCTCGTCGCGGGCCTGGCCGAGACCGGCGCGCTGCGGCCCGGCCAGCTGGTCGTGCACACCAGCGGGCGGCACGGCACCGGCGTGCTGGCGCCCGCCACCGCGGTCGGCGCGCTGCCGGTCGCGCTGCACCCGGTGCTGCCCTTCACGGGCACCGCCGAGGACCGCCTCGCCGGGGTGGGCTTCGGCATCACCGCGCCCGACCTGCTCCGCCCGATCGGCGAGGCGCTCGTCGTCGAGGTCGGCGGCGAGCCCGTGCACGTGCGCGAGGAGCTGCGCCCGCTGTGGCACGCCGCGCTCGCGCACGGCGCCAACCACCTCGTCACCCTCGTGAGCAGTGCCGCGGAGCTGCTCCGCGAGGCCGGCGCCGACGACCCCGCCGCCGTGCTGGCCCCGCTGCTGCACGCCGCGCTCGACGGCGCGCTGCGCCGCGGCGACGGCGCGCTCACCGGCCCGGTCGCGCGCGGCGACGCCGGCACCGTCGCGGCCCACCTCACCGCCCTGCCGCCCGACGTGCGCCCCGCGTACGCCGCGCTCGCCCGCCTCACCGCCGACCGCGCGCTCGGCAGCGGCCGCCTCACCGCCGACCAGGCGGCCGGCCTGCTGGCCGTCCTGTGATCACGGTCTCGACCCGCGAGGAGCTCGCGGGGGCGCGCGCCGCCCTGCCCGGCCGGGTCGCCGTCGTCATGACGATGGGGGCCCTGCACGAGGGGCACGCCGCACTGCTGGCCGCGGCCCGCGAGCAGGCCGACAGCGTCGTGGCGACCGTCTTCGTCAACCCGCTGCAGTTCGGCGCGGGCGAGGACCTCGACCGCTACCCGCGCACCCTCGAGGCCGACCTCGCGCTCTGCGCCCGCGAGGGCGTCGACGTCGTCTTCACGCCGACGCCCGACGTCGTCTACCCCACGACGCCGCTGGTGCGGGTGAGCGCCGGGCCGCTCGGCGACGTGCTCGAGGGCGCCAGCCGCCCGGGTCACCTCGACGGCGTGCTCACCGTCGTGCTCAAGCTGCTGCACCTGGTGCGCCCCGACGTCGCGCTGTTCGGGCAGAAGGACGCGCAGCAGCTGGCCGCCGTCCGCCGCATGGTCGCCGACCTCGACGTCGGGGTCGACGTCGTCGGCGTGCCGACGG
The DNA here is from genome assembly GCA_947479995.1 of Frankiaceae bacterium. Lineage (GTDB taxonomy): Bacteria > Actinomycetota > Actinomycetes > Mycobacteriales > SCTD01 > CANKBT01. The sequence continues at coordinate 4,875 of CANKBT010000254.1, forward strand.
TCCGCGAGGCCGACGGCCTGGCGCTGTCCAGCCGCAA
>CANKBT010000255.1 GCA_947479995.1 Frankiaceae bacterium
AACTGCGACCCCGACGTCGTGGACTACAAGATCCCGGGCAACGACGACGCGATCCGCAGCATCCAGGTGCTCACCCGCGTCATCGCCGACGCCGTCGCCGAGGGCCTCATCGCCCGCGCCGGCGCCTCCGGCGGCGACGACAAGCCCGAGGCCGGCCAGCTCGGCACCGGCGAGCCCCTCCCGGACTGGGAGAAGGAGCTGCTCAGCGGTGACGCCGCGGCCGCCGCGGGCGTCGACGCCCCGGGCGCGACCGTCGAGGGCGCCGGCTGGGCCGAGCCCGTCGCCGGCAGCGGCTCGCCCGCCGCCGAGCAGGTCGGCAGCGACGTCGCCGAGGCGGCCCCGGCCGCCGAGACGCCCGCCTCCTAGCCACCGCCGGGACGGCGCCGCACCGCACCCGGTGCGGCGCCGACCCGCGCCCCGCCCAAGAGACCACGAGACGAGAAGAGACCATGGCGACCGTCACCGCTGCCGACATCAAGAAGCTCCGCGAGGCCACCGGCGCGGGCATGACCGACTGCAAGAACGCCCTCGTCGAGGCCGACGGCGACTACGACAAGGCCGTCGAGCAGCTCCGCATCAAGGGCCTCAAGGGCGTCGCCAAGCGCGAGGGCCGGGCCACCAGCAACGGCCTGGTCATCGCCGCCCTCGACGGCACCAGCAGCGGCACCCTGCTCGAGCTGGCCTGCGAGACCGACTTCGTCGCCAAGAGCGCGAAGTTCCAGGAGCTCGCCGACCGCGTCATCGCGGTCGCCCAGGGCGCCAACGACGTCACCGCGCTGCAGTCGGCCGACGTCGACGGCAAGCCGCTGTCGACCGTGCTCGAGGACGCCAACGCCGCCCTCGGCGAGAAGATCGAGGTCCGCCGGGTCGTCACGTTCACCGGCTCGCACGTCTCGGTCTACCTGCACCGCACCAACCCCGACCTGCCGCCGCAGCTGGGCGTGCTCGTCGAGCTCTCCGGCGCCCCGACCGGCGAGGGCGACGTCGCCAAGGACGTCGCGCAGCACATCGCCGCCTTCGGCCCGACGTACGTCACCCGTGACGAGGTCGCCGAGGACGTCGTCGCCAAGGAGCGCGAGATCGCCGAGGCGACCGCCCGCGAGGAGGGCAAGCCCGAGGCGGCGCTGCCCAAGATCGTCGAGGGTCGCGTCAACGGCTTCTACAAGGACGCCGTGCTCGTCGAGCAGGCCTTCGCCAAGGACCCGAAGAAGACCGTGAAGAAGGTCCTCGAGGAGGCCGGCGTCGAGGTCAAGGGCTTCGCGCGCTTCAAGGTCGGCCAGGCCTGACCCCCGCTCCACCCCCGCACGCACCGCCGAGGAGGCCGCACCCCGTGACCGTCGAACAGGGGTCGGCCTCCTCGGTCGTCCCGGACCCCCGCTACCGCCGGGTCCTGCTCAAGCTCTCCGGCGAGGCCTTCGCCGGCGGCGAGGCGATGGGCGTCGACCCGCCGACCGTCCGCGCCATCGCCCAGGCCATCGCCGAGGTCGTCGCGACCGGTGCCCAGGTGGCGGTCGTCGTCGGCGGCGGCAACTACTTCCGCGGCGCCGAGCTCACCGAGCAGGGCATGGACCGCCCGCGCGCCGACTACATGGGCATGCTCGGCACGGTGATCAACTGCCTCGCGCTGCAGGACTTCCTGGAGAAGCAGGGCGTCGACACGCGCGTGCAGACCGCCATCACCATGGGCCAGGTCGCCGAGCCGTACATCCCGCGCCGCGCGATCCGCCACCTCGAGAAGGGCCGGGTCGTCATCTTCGGCGCCGGCCTCGGCCAGCCGTTCTTCTCCACCGACACCTGCGCCGCGCAGCGCGCGCTCGAGGTCGGGGCGCAGGCCGTGCTCATGGCCAAGCAGGTCGACGGCGTCTACGACCGCGACCCGCGCCAGCACCCCGACGCCGTGCGCTTCGAGCAGCTGTCGTACGGCGAGGTGCTCGAGCGCCGCCTCAAGGTGGCCGACGCCACCGCCATCAGCCTCTGCATGGACAACGACCTGCCGATCGTCGTCTTCGACATCTCCGCCGAGGGCGGCATCGCGCGCGCCGTCCGCGGTGAGAGGATCGGCACCCTCGTGAGCGCTGCTGCGTCCACGACGACCGCCCCGACCGACAGGACCACCCCGTGATCAGGACGACGGCATGATCGACGAGACCCTCCTCGACGCCGAGGAGCGCATGGACAAGGCGGTGACCGTCGCCAAGGACGACTTCGGCGGCATCCGCACCGGCCGGGCGACCCCGCAGATGTTCGCCAAGATCGTCGTCGACTACTACGGCGCGATGACGCCGATCATCCAGCTCGCGTCGCTGACCGTCCCCGAGCCGCGCATGGCGGTCATCGGCCCGTACGACAAGAGCTCGCTGGGCGCGATCGAGCGGGCCATCCGCGACAGCGACCTCGGCGTCAACCCGAGCAACGACGGCCAGGTCATCCGGGTCAACTTCCCGCAGCTCACCGAGGAGCGGCGCAAGGAGTTCATCAAGGTCGCGCGGACCAAGGCCGAGGACGCGCGGATCTCGATCCGCAACATCCGCCGCAAGGCCAAGGAGGAGCTCGACCGCCTCGTCAAGGACGGCGAGGTCGGCGAGGACGAGGTGACCCGCGCGGAGAAGGAGCTCGAGAAGACGACCGGGCAGTACGTCGCGACCGTCGACGAGCTGCTGAAGCACAAGGAAGCCGAGCTGCTCGAGGTCTGACGGTGACCACCCCTGAGACGACGACGCCCGGCCGCGGGAGCGCGGACCCCGCCGACGGCGCTGCCCCGTCGGCCGAGCACCGCACCGCCCAGGACCGCGCCCCCGAGGACCCCGGCTTCGTCGAGACGCCGCCGGCCGAGCCGCTCCCCGTCCCCGACCTCGCCGAGAAGCGCAGCCGGGCGGGACGCGACCTGCCGGCCGCCATCGCCGTCGCGGTGGTGCTCGGCGCGCTCGTCGTCGTCCCGCTCTACAGCCCCGCGCGCTGGGTCTTCGTCGCGGTCGTCGCGGTCGCGGCGGCGGTCGGCACCCGCGAGATCGTGCTGGCCCTGCGAGAGCTCGGGGCCGCGCCGCCGCTCGTGCCGCTGGCCGTCGGCGGCGCCGCCACCGTCGTGCTGGCCTACCGGGAGGGCGCCGAGGCGCTGTTCCTCGGGCTCGCGCTCACCGTGCTGGCCTGCCTGGTGTGGCGGCTGGCCGACCCCGCCGACGGCTACCTGCGCGACGTCGCGGCGACCGCGCTCGTCGCGGCGTACGTGCCGTTCCTCGCGGGCTTCGCGGTGCTGCTCACCGCCCCGCCGGACGGGCCGCGCCGCGTCACGGCCTTCGTCGTGGCGGTGGTCTGCAGCGACGTCGGCGGCTACGCCCTCGGCGTGCTCGTCGGCAAGCACCCGATGGCGCCGAGCGTCTCGCCCAAGAAGTCGTGGGAGGGCTTCGCCGGCTCGCTGCTGCTCGCGGGCGTCGGCGGCGCGGTGCTGTTCCTCGTCATGTTCGACGACGTCAGCCCGCTGCTCGGCGTGGTCTTCGGCCTGGCGATGGTCGTCACGGCCACCCTCGGCGACCTCGGCGAGTCGATGATCAAGCGCGACATCGGCGTCAAGGACCTCGGCACGCTGCTGCCCGGGCACGGCGGGCTCATGGACCGGCTCGACTCGCTGCTGCCGAGCGCGCCGGTCGCCTGGCTGCTGCTCACCGCGTTCGTCCCGCTCTGAGCCTGGCCGCGGGCACGTAGCCTGGAGGGGTGACGACGTCCCTCCCGCTGGTCTTCGAGGCGCCGAAGCGCGGCCTGCCGCCGCGGCACCTCGCCGACCTCGACCCGGAGGGCCGGCGCGCCGCGGTCGTCGAGCTGGGGGAGAAGGCGTTCCGCGCCGAGCAGCTCTCGCGCGAGTGGTTCGGCGGCGGCGCGGCCGCGCTGTCGCCCGCGACCCGCGAGCGCCTGGCGCCGCTGGTGCGGCCGCTGCTCAGCGTCGCCCGCGAGGTCGAGGCCGACGCCGGCGCGACCCGCAAGACCGTCTGGCGCGGGCACGACGGCACGCTCGTCGAGTCGGTGCTCATGCGCTACGCCGACCGCACCACCGTGTGCGTCAGCAGCCAGGCCGGCTGCGGCATGGCCTGCCCGTTCTGCGCGACCGGCCAGGGCGGCCTCACCCGCAACCTGTCGACCGCCGAGATCGTCGAGCAGGTCGTCCGGGCCGGCGAGCCGGTCAGCAACGTCGTCTTCATGGGCATGGGCGAGCCGCTCGCCAACTACGCCCGCGTCGTCGGCGCCGTCCGCCGGCTCACCGACCCGGCCCCGCACGGCCTGGGCATGAGCCAGCGCAACGTCGTCGTGAGCACCGTCGGCCTCGTGCCGGCGATCGAGCGGCTCGCCGGCGAGGGCCTGCAGGTCACGCTCGCGCTGTCGCTGCACGCGCCGGACGACGAGCTGCGCAACACGCTCGTGCCCGTCAACACCCGCTGGGACGTCTCCGAGGTGCTGCAGGCCGCCTTCGGCTACGTGCGCACCACCGGCCGGCGGCTGTCGATCGAGTACGCGCTCATCCGCGACGTCAACGACCAGCCCTGGCGGGCCGACCTGCTCGCCAAGCGCCTCAAGGGCAAGCTCGTGCACGTCAACCTCATCCCGCTCAACCCGACGCCCGGCAGCGCGTGGGACGCCAGCCCGAAGCCGGTCGAGCGCGAGTTCGTGCGGCGCCTGCGCGCGGCGGGGATCGCCACGACCGTCCGCGACACCCGCGGCCAGGAGATCGCCGGCGCCTGCGGGCAGCTCGCCGCCGTCGAGGTCTAGCGGCGCCTACAGGGCGCCGAAGAACTCCCGCGCCAGCGCGTCGAGCTCGGCGGGCGAGGGCGCGCCGGCCAGCTCGGAGCGGTTGTCGGTCGCGCCGCGGCGCCACTGCGCGTAGACCTCGGCGAAGTCGCCGGCCG
>CANKBT010000256.1 GCA_947479995.1 Frankiaceae bacterium
AGGTGCTGGTCGAAGGTCTGCATGCCGTAGTACGCGCCCTCGGCGATGAGCGTCGGGATCGTCGACGTCTTGTCCGGGTCGGCGATGGCGTCGGCGAGGCGGCCGGTGCCGACGGCGATCTCCATGACGACGCAGCGGCCCTCGCCGTCGGCGCGGGGCACGAGGCGCTGGCAGATGATGCCCTTGAGCGCGCCGGCGAGCGCGAGGCGCACCTGCTTCTGCTCGTGCGGCGGGAAGAAGTCGATGATGCGGTTGATGGTCTCGGCCGCGTCGGTGGTGTGCAGCGTCGACATGACGAAGTGGCCGGTCTCGGCGGCGGCGAGCGCGGCCTTCACGGTCTCGTGGTCGCGCATCTCGCCGACGAGGATGATGTCGGGGTCCTGCCGCATCGCGGCGCGCATCGCGGTGACGAAGTCCTCGGTGTCGACGCGGACCTCGCGCTGGTTGACCATCGCCAGCTTGTCGAAGTGCAGCACCTCGATCGGGTCCTCGATGGTGACGACGTGGCACTCCTTGCTGGCGTTGATGTGGTCGATCATCCCGGCCAGCGTGGTCGTCTTGCCCGACCCGGTCGGGCCGGTGACGAGCACCAGGCCGCGCGGCTCCATCGCCAGCGAGGCGAGCACCGGCGGCAGGCCGAGGTCCGACAGCGGGATGGCGCCGACGCTCACGCGCCGGAACACCAGGCCGGCCGAGCCGCGCGAGCGGAACGCGTTGACGCGGAAGCGCCCGACGCCCGACAGCGAGTAGGCGAAGTCGGCCTCGTTCGTGCGGTGGAACTCCTCCACGAGGTCCTCGCGGAGCACCTCGTCGACCATCCGCTCGGTGTCCGCGGCGGTGAGGTCGCGGGTCTGCAGCTTGCGCAGCTTGCCGTCGATGCGCACGCGGGGCGGCGACCCGACCTTGCAGTGCAGGTCGGACCCGCCGCACTCCACGAGCGCGCGGAGGAAGGGCTCGATGGAGGTGGTCACGGGCTCTGCATCGGCGCAGCCGGCGCCCGCCTTTACCGCTCGCGCAGCGACGCCATCCAGGCCTCGACGCCCGCGCTGTCGCGCGGCAGCGCGGCCGACAGGTTGCGGCAGCCGTCCTCGGTGACGACGACGTCGTCCTCGATGCGCACGCCGATGCCGCGCAGGTCCTCCGGCACGGTGAGGTCGTCGGGCTGGAAGTACAGCCCCGGCTCGACGGTGAGGACGTGCCCCGGCTCCAGCGTGCCGTGCCGGTACGCCTCGTCGCGGGCGTGCGCGCAGTCGTGCACGTCGATGCCGAGCATGTGGCTGACGCCGTGCAGCGTCCAGCGCCGGTAGCGCTGGTCGTCCTCGGCGAGCGACGCCTCCGCGTCGTCGGCGTCGGCCAGCACGCCGAGCTCGACGAGGCCGTGGGCGAGCACGCGCATGGCGGCGCGGTGCGGGTCGAGGAAGCCGGCGCCCGGGCGGCAGGCCGCCAGCGCCGCCTCCTGCGCGGCGAAGACGAGGTCGTACACCTGCCGCTGGCGGTCGCTGAACGTGCCGCTGACGGGCAGCGTGCGCGTGACGTCGGCGGTGTAGAGCTCGTGGCCCTCGACGCCCATGTCGAGCAGCACGAGCTCGCCGTCGCGCACCGGCCCGTCGTTGTCGGTCCAGTGCAGCGTGCAGGCGTGGCTGCCGGCCGCGCAGATCGACCCGTAGCCGACGTCGTTGCCCTCGACCCGGGCGCGCAGGCCGAAGACGCCCTCGATCCACCGCTCGCTGGTCGCCTTGGCGGCGTCGAGCTGGCGCACGACGTCCTCGAAGCCCGTCACCGTGCTGTCGACGGCCTCCTGCAGCTGCGCCACCTCGTGCGCGTCCTTGACGAGGCGCAGCTCCGACAGCCAGGTGACGAGCTCGCGGTCGGCCTCCTCGTCGGACGGGAAGAGCTCCTCGACGCGGGCGTCGTAGCCGCGGACGACACGGGCCGCGGTGCCCTTGAGCGCCTCGAGGTCGTCGAGCGGGCGGGTCTCGACGCCGAGCAGCGCGCTGGTCGAGGCCAGCGACGGCCGCGGGCCGACCCACAGCTCGCCGTACATGCGGTCGGTGAAGAACGCCGGCGTGGAGCGGTCCATCGTCGGCGCCTGGTAGAGCACGGCGTCGCCCTGCGGGTCGACGACGAGCACGGCGTCGGGCTGGTGCGAGCCGACGAGGTGGGCGAACTCGGTGCCCGGGCGGAAGCGGTACTCCGTGTCGTTCGCGCGCACCTTGTAGCCGCCGGTCGGCACCACGAGCCACTCGCCGGGGAAGCGCGCGGCCAGGCGGCGGCGGCGCTCGGCGCGGTACGGCGCGCCGGCCGCCGGGGCGGGCAGCTCCTCGGTGCGCTCGGCCCAGCCGGTGGTCATGCTCTCGAGCAGCCGCTCCGGGCGGGCGGGGTCGTGGCTGGCAGTCCCCGGCTCGGCGCCGGTCTCGTCCTCGCTCATGCCGCCGAGCGTACGGCCGGGCGAGCCGTCAGCGGCCCGTCCACTCGGGGCGGCGCTTCTGCAGGAACGCGCTCACGCCCTCGGCGGCGTCCTGCGTCGTGGTGAGCAGCGACAGCTGCGCCTGCATCGCGGCGAGCCCCGCCTCGTACGAGCTCTCCACCGCCCCGGCGAAGGCGGCCTTGCCGAGCCGGACGGCGACCGGGGGCTTGGCGGCGAGCTGCTGCACGAGCTCCTCGACGTCGTCGCGCAGCGACGCGGCGGGCACGACCCGACTGAGCAGGCCCATGTCGAGCGCCTCGGCGGCCGGCACCCGGCGGCCCGACAGCATCATCTCCATCGCGCGCTTCGGGCTGACGTGCCGGCCGAGCAGCGCGCTGACCATGAAGGGCCAGAGCCCGCGGTCGACCTCGGGCAGGCCGAACGCCGCGTCGTCCGCCGCGACGACGAGGTCGCAGCCGAGCACCAGCCCGACGCCGCCCGCGAGGCACAGGCCCTGGACGCCGGCGACGACCGGCGCGGGGCACGCGCGCATCGCGAGCACCACCTCGCGCAGCAGGCCGCGCGCCTCGTGCACCTCCAGGCCGGTGGCGTCCGGCGCCATCTGCACCAGGTCGGCGCCGGAGCAGAAGACGCGGTCGCCGGCGCTGGTGAGCACGACGACGCGGGCGTCGGTGTCGAGCGCCTCGAGGAGGCCGCGGAGCACCTCGCCGGACAGCGCGTTGCGCTTGGCCTCGCGGTCGACGTGCAGCCGCAGGACGTGCCCGTCGCGGGTGCTGACGAGGTCGCTCACGCCGACAGCCGGCGGCGCAGGTCGTCGCGGAGGGCGTCGCCCTCGGCGTACGGCGGGTGGGCGTCGACCCAGGCGAGCCCGGCGGCGCGCACGGCGGCGGCGGCCTCCGGGTCGGCGGCCAGCGGGCCGGCTCCGGGGTGCACGGCCTCGGCGCGCGACTGCTGCGCCGCCTCGACGATGCGGGTGACGTCGCCGTACGGGTCGCCGCCGTCGTCGGCGCCGAGCGGCACGGACTCGTCGGCGGCGTCGACGTGCGGCGCGTCGCGGTCGGCGTCGGAGTGCACGCCCACCGCCTTGACGCCCAGGGAGCCGCAGGCGCGGAGCAGCCGCGCCGCGACGTCACCGCGGTCGGCGACCAGGACCACCTCGAACACGCGCACGACCCCCTCCTGCCCCGCACGGGGCCGTCCAGGCGGCGACACTACTGAGGTGCTCCTGGTCGTCGTCGTGCTGCTCGCCGCCCTGGCGCTCGGGTGGTCACTTGGCGGCTCGCTCGACCGGCTGGGGGCGGTGCCGCTGCGCCGCCGCCGGCTCGTCGTCGCCGCCGTCGCGGTGCAGCTGGCGGGCGCGCTGCTCGGCGGCCCGGCGCACGCGCTGGGCCTGGTCGGCTCGCTCGCGCTGGTGGTGGCCTTCCTGCTGGCCAACCGCGGCGTGCGCGGCACCGGCCTCATCGCCCTCGGCCTCGGGCTCAACGCGCTCGTCGTCGTCGCCAACGGCGCGATGCCCGTGCGCGCCGAGGCCGCCGGGCGCGCGGGCGTCGACCTCACCCCGGTGCTCGACGGCAGCGACGCCCGGCACGAGCTGGAGACCTCGCGCACCCGGCTGTCCCCGCTCGGCGACGTCGTGCCGCTGCCGCTGCCCCTGCGCGGCGAGGTGGTCTCCCCCGGCGACGTCGTGCTCGCCGCGGGCGTCGGCCAGCTGGTCGTGCTCGGCATGGGCGGCGGGATCGCCCGCGGCGCGGCCGCGCGGCGCCGCCCCCGGCCGTCCCGCGGCCGCCACGCGCGCGCCGGCACCCGGCCGCCGCCGAGCATCCCGGTCTTCGAGGAGCAGGCCCGCCGCTGAGGCGTGCCACCATGGAGGCAGTCCCGACCCGGAGGAGGCCGCCATGGCCAAGCGAGGCCGCAAGCGCCGCGCGCGCAAGAAGAGCGCCGCGAACCACGGCAAGCGCCCGAACGCCTAGACAGCGCTCGGCACCGAGGACCCCGGCCCCTGCGGGCCGGGGTCCTCGCGCGTCCGGGGCCTGACGCGCGTAGGGCTCTTGCGTCTGCTGCACGCGGGGACGCACCGGACGCGTCGAGCAGACGCACGCGGAGGCGCACCAGCGCGTACGCGCTGCGTCTGCTGCACGCGGAGGCCCACCGGACACGTCGAGCAGACGCAAGCGCAGGCGCACCGGCCCGTACGCCGCTGTGTCTGCTGCACGCGGGGACCCACCGGACGCGTCGAGCAGACGCAGCGGGTGACCCGCCGGCGGCCTAGCCCCCGCGGGTGGGACTCCGCCGACGACCAGGCGCACCGGCGCGTACGCGCTGCTTCTGCTGCACGCGGGGACCCACCGGACGCGTCGAGCAGACGCAAGCGCAGCAGGCCCCCGCCGACGACCGGACGCAGGGCGCCCTCAGCGCAGGGCGTCGGCGAGGGGCAGGAAGGGCTCCCAGCCGAGGGCGTGCCGG
>CANKBT010000257.1 GCA_947479995.1 Frankiaceae bacterium
GCCGCGGCGCCGAAGCCCCCGGCCGCGAGGCCCGCTGCCTCCCCCTCGCCGGCCGCGCAGGCCGAGCCCGCCGCCGGCGCGAAGGCCCCGGCCGCGAAGCCCGCCGCCACGCCCGCCGACAAGCCCGCCGCCACGCCCGCCGACAAGCCCGCCGCCAAGCCCGCCGCGGCCCCCGCGTCCGAGGGCACCGGGCCGACACAGACGCCGCTCAAGGGCGCCGCGTCGCGCGTGGTCGCCAACATGAACGCCTCGCTGACCGTGCCGACCGCCACCTCGGTGCGCTCGGTGCCGGCCAAGCTGCTCGCCGACAACCGCACCGTGCTCAACAACCACCTGCGCCGCTCGCGCGGCGGCAAGGTGTCGTTCACGCACCTCATCGGCTACGCCCTCGTGCGCGCGGTCATGGACGTGCCGGTCATGAACAACGCCTACGCCGAGGTCGACGGCAAGCCGCAGCTCGTCACGCCCGACCACGTGGGCCTGGGCCTGGCCATCGACCTGCAGAACGCCAACGGCAGCCGCTCGCTCGTCGTCGCCGCCATCAAGCGCGCCGACACGATGGACTTCGCGCAGTACTGGGCGGCCTACGAGGACATCGTGCGCCGCGCCCGCGCGGGCAAGCTCACGACCGAGGACTTCCAGGGCACGACGATCAGCCTGACCAACCCCGGCGGCATCGGCACCGTGCACTCGGTGCCGCGGCTCATGCAGGGCGCGGGCGCGATCATCGGCGTCGGCGCGATGGAGTACCCCGCCGAGTTCTCGGGCGCCTCCGAGGAGACGCTCGCCCGCATGGCGATCAGCAAGACGATCACCCTGACGAGCACGTACGACCACCGCGTCATCCAGGGCGCGCAGTCCGGCGAGTTCCTGCGCCGCATGCACCAGCTGCTGCTCGGCGCCGACGGCTTCTACGACGACGTCTTCGCCAGCCTGCGCGTGCCGTACGAGCCGGTGCGCTGGGTGCCGGACGTGCAGGCCGACCACGAGGGCGACCTCGCCAAGGCCACGCGCGTCAACGAGCTCATCCACGCCTACCGCGTGCGCGGCCACCTCATGGCCGACACCGACCCGCTCGAGTTCAAGGTGCGCACCCACCCCGACCTCGACCTCGTCAACCACGGCCTGACGCTGTGGGACCTCGACCGCGAGTTCCCCGTCGCCGGCTTCGCCGGCCAGCGCGTCATGAAGCTGCGCGACGTGCTCGGCGTCCTGCGCGACAGCTACTGCCGCAACGTCGGCATCGAGTACATGCACATCCAGGACCCCGAGCAGCGCCGCTGGCTGCAGGAGCGGGTCGAGAAGAAGGCCGAGCAGCCCGACCGCGACCTGCAGCTGCACGTGCTCAAGCGCCTCAACGCCGCGGAGGCGTTCGAGAACTTCCTGCAGACCAAGTTCGTCGGCCAGAAGCGCTTCAGCCTCGAGGGCGGCGAGTCGGTCATCCCGATGCTCGACAGCGTCCTCACCGGCGCCGCGCAGCACGGCCTCGACGAGGTCGTCATCGGCATGGCCCACCGCGGGCGCCTCAACGTGCTCACCAACATCGTGGGCAAGAGCTACGCGCAGGTCTTCCGCGAGTTCGAGGGCAACATCGACCCGCGCACCGTGCAGGGCTCGGGCGACGTGAAGTACCACCTCGGCGCCGAGGGCACCTTCACCGCGGCGACCGGCGAGCAGACCCGCGTCTCGCTCACCTCGAACCCCTCGCACCTCGAGGCGGTCAACCCGGTGCTCGAGGGCATCGTGCGCGCCAAGCAGGACGTCATCGACAAGGGCGAGGCCGGCTTCACGGTCCTGCCGGTCCTGCTGCACGGCGACGCCGCCTTCGCCGGCCAGGGCGTCGTGGCCGAGACGCTGCAGATGGGCCAGCTGCGCGGCTACCGCACCGGCGGCACCTTCCACGTCGTGGTCAACAACCAGGTCGGCTTCACCACCGCCCCGGAGCAGTCCCGCTCGTCGGTCTACTCGACCGATGTCGCGCGGGTCGTGCAGGCGCCGATCTTCCACGTCAACGGCGACGACCCCGAGGCGTGCGTGCGCGTCGCGCGGCTGGCCTTCGAGTTCCTCCAGGCGTTCAAGAAGGACGTCGTCATCGACCTCGTCTGCTACCGCCGCCGCGGCCACAACGAGGGCGACGACCCCTCGATGACGCAGCCGCTCATGTACGACGTCATCGACAAGAAGCGCTCGGTGCGCAAGACGTACACCGAGCAGCTCGTCGGCCGCGGGGACATCACCCTCGAGGAGGCCGAGGAGGCGCTGAAGGACTACCAGTCGCAGCTCGAGCGGGTCTTCGCCGAGACGCGCGACGCGTCGTCCGGCAGCGCCGGCGAGCCGCCGATGGACGAGGTCCTCACGCTGTCGTCGGTCGACACCGCCGTCAGCCAGGACGTCCTCGACCGGATCGGGCAGGCGCACGTCGCGCTGCCCGAGGGCTTCACGCCGCACCCCAAGCTCGCGCCGCTGTTCGAGCGCCGCGCCAAGATGGTCACCGAGGGCGGCATCGACTGGGCGATGGGCGAGCTGCTCGGCTTCGGCTCGCTGCTGCTCGAGGGCTACCCGGTGCGCCTGTCCGGCCAGGACTCGCGCCGCGGCACCTTCGTGCAGCGCCACGCGACCCTCGTCGACCGCAGGACGGGCGAGGAGCACACCCCGCTCAAGCACCTCGGCGACGCCGCGCCGTTCTACGTCTACGACTCGCTGCTCAGCGAGTACGCCGCGCTCGGCTTCGAGTACGGCTACTCGGTCGTGCGCCCCGAGGCGCTCGTCATGTGGGAGGCGCAGTTCGGCGACTTCGTCAACGGCGCCATGACGATCATCGACGAGTTCATCTCCTCGGGCGAGGCCAAGTGGGGCCAGCGCAGCGGCGTCACGCTCCTGCTGCCCCACGGCTACGAGGGCCAGGGCCCGGACCACAGCTCGACGCGCATCGAGCGCTTCCTGCAGCTGTGCGCCGAGGACAACATGACCGTCGCCCAGCCGTCGACGCCCGCGCAGCACTTCCACCTGCTGCGCGCCCAGGCCAAGATCAGCATGCACCGGCCGCTCGTCGTCGTGACGCCGAAGTCGATGCTGCGCCTCAAGGCCGCGGTCAGCGCGCCCGCCGACTTCACGAGCGGCCGCTGGCAGCCCGTCGTCGCCGACCCCGACCAGCTCGACCCGAGCGGCGTCACCCGCGTGGTGCTCTGCTCCGGCAAGCTCTTCTGGGACCTGCTGGCCAAGCGCCGCAAGGAGGGCCTGACTGACGTCGCGCTGGTGCGCGTCGAGCAGCTCTACCCGCTGCCGGCCGACGAGGTGGGCGCCGCGCTCGCGGCGTACCCGAACGCCTCGGACCTGGTGTGGGCGCAGGACGAGCCCGCCAACCAGGGCGCCTGGGCGCACATGGCCCTCGGGCTGCCGGAGACGCTGCCCGACCACCTGCACCTGCGCCGCGTCTCGCGCCGCCACGCGGCGTCGCCCGCCGCCGGCAGCGCCAAGGTCCACGAGGCCGAGCAGGTCGCGCTGGTCGAGGCCGCGCTGCGGGGCTGAGCCGGTGTACTCCACCGACCGCGGGATCGAGGAGCTGGCCGAGCGCCGGGGCGACGAGCAGGTCGCCCTGGCGTGGCTGGCCGGCCGCATGGTCGAGTTCGTCGACCACCACCCCGAGTTCGAGGTGGCGGTCGACCGGCTCGCGACCTGGCTGGCGCGGCTCGACGACGAGGACTGACCTCAGGCGGGCGAGCCGGCCTGGGCGAGCAGCGCGTCGGTCTGGCCGACCGCCTCGGTGAGCCCCTCCTGCATGCCCATGGCGATCAGCTGGTCGAAGGCCTCGGGGCTGGCGAACCGCGACGTGAGCACCATGCGCGTCGTGCCGTCGCCCCGGTCGGCGATGCTCACCTGCGTGCGCGTCACCGGGAGGTCGGCGGGGGCGTCGACGTCGCCGAAGCCGTCGTCGAAGGCCAGCGAGGTCGGCGCGTCGACGGCCGTCACGCGCCACCAGCCGGCGAACCGCTGGCCGTCCGGCCCGGTCATGACGTACGTGACGACGCCGCCGGGCGTCAGGTCGTGCCGGTCGACCGCGGCCGGGTAGGCCGGCGGGCCCCACCAGCGCTCGAGCAGGCGCGGGTCGGACCACAGCCGCCACACGGCGGCCGGCTCGGCGGCGTAGTCGGCGGTGAGGACGAGGGTCTGGGCGTCGCGGTCGGGGACCACGCTGGTGACGGTCACGGCTGCTCCTGGTCGGGGTCGGGTCGGTCGGGTGCGGGTCGGTCGGGTGCGGTCGTCTCGGCGAGGACCTCGCCGAAGCGGTCGAGGCGGCCGCGCCAGAGCTCCTCGAGCAGGTCGAGGGCGCGGCGCGCGTCGTGCAGGGCGGACGGGTCGGGGACCACGAGGGACTCCCGGCCGGCGCGCCGGCGGGTCACGAGACCGGCGCGCTCGAGCACGGCGACGTGCTTCTGCACGGCCGTCAGGCTCATCGCGTAGTGCCGGGCGAGGGCCGAGACGGAGTGCTCGCCCCCCGCCGCCCGGCGCAGCAGGTCGCGCCGGGTGGCGTCGCCGAGCGCGGCGAAGAGCCGGTCGTACCGCTCCTCGTCGCCACCGTGACCCACAACCAGAAGGTTGCAGGTCGGCGGCGCGGCGTCAAGCAGGCACGGCCAGCAGCGTCGGGCGGTCGCGCCCGCGCAGCACGACCTCCTCGGTCGTGCGCCAGTGCGCGGCCTCCTCGGCGCCGGCGGCCGCCACCGCCCGGGCGGAGGCCACCAGCCGGCCGTCCAGCGCCTTGGCCAGCTCGCTGAGGCGCGCCGCCTCGTTCACCGGGTCGCCGATGACGGTGTACTCGAAGCGGCGGGCGTCGCCGATGTTGCCGGCGACGGCCGGGCCGGCCGAGACCCCGGCCGC
>CANKBT010000258.1 GCA_947479995.1 Frankiaceae bacterium
CCCTGCGCCTCGTCGCGCTGGCGGTCGCGCTGTTCGTCACCGCCGTCGCGCTCTTCGGCCCGAGCGAGGGGTCGTTCAACCTCGCGCCGTACGCGCTCTACGTGACCTTCTGGGTCGGCCTCATCCCCGCGAGCCTGCTGCTCGGGCCGGTCTGGCGGGTGATCAGCCCGCTGCGCACGCTGCACCGGCTGCTCGTGCCGCTCACCGGCCCCGCGCCCGCCGCCGGGCGCCTCGGCGACGTCGGCCTCTACCCGGCGGCCGTCGGCATCCTCGCCTTCACCTGGCTCGAGCTCGTCTACCCCGACCGCGCGGTGCCGCAGACCGTCGGCGTCGTCATCGTGCTCTACGCCGTCGTGCAGCTCGTCGCGGCGCTCTGGTACGGCGAGGAGTGGTTCGCGCGCGGCGAGGCCTTCGAGGTGTGGAGCACCCTGCTCGGCCGGCTGTCGCCGTGGGGCCGCCGCACCGACGGCCGGCTCGTCGTCCGCAACCCGCTCGACGGCCTCGACGGCACGCCGGTGCTCCCGGGCACCGCGGCCTTCACCGTCGTGCTCATCGGCTCGACCGGCTTCGACGGCGTGACCCGGGCCTCGTGGTGGCAGGAGGCCTTCCCGCTCTCCGGTGCGGACGTGCTCGTGCCGACCCTCGGCCTGTTCGGCGTCATCGCCCTCGTCGCCGCCCTGTACTACGGCGCCACCGCCCTGGCCGGCCGCACCAGCCGCACGCCCGGCGCGCCCGAGGTCTTCGCGCACTCGCTGGTGCCCATCGCCGCGGGCTACGCCGTCGCGCACTACTTCTCGCTGCTGGTCTTCGAGGGCCAGCTGACGTGGATCCTCGCCAGCAACCCCTTCGGCCTCGACGGGGTCGACGTCTTCGGGACGTACCGCAACGAGGTCGACCTCAACGTCGTCTCGCCCGACACCATCAGCGCCGTGCAGGTCACCGCGATCATCCTCGGGCACGTGCTCGGCGTGGTGCTCGCGCACGACCGGGCGGTGAAGACGGCGACGGCCGCCCTCGCCGCGCCCGCCGCCCCCGAGCCCGGCGGCGGCGGCGTCGCGACGAAGGTGCGCACGGCGCCCGCCGCGGCGCACACCACCGCGCGGACGTCGCAGTACCCGCTGCTCGTCGTCATGGTGGCGATCACCGTGGGCGGGCTCGCGCTGCTGCTGGGGTAGCCGCGGCTCCGTAGCATGGGTCCTCGTGCCGACCCGCCCGCTCGTCCTCGCCTCCGCCTCGCCCGCCCGCCTCGGGCTGCTGCGCGGCGCCGGCTTCGACCCGGTGGTCGAGGTGAGCGGCGTCGAGGAGCCCGCGTGGGCCGGCGAGGACCCGCGCGACTACGTCCGCGGGCTGGCCGAGGCCAAGGCCGTCGCCGTCGCCCGGCGGGTCGAGCCCGAGCGCGTCGCGCAGGGCGCGCTCGTCGTCGGCTGCGACTCGATGCTCGTGCTCGACGGGCGGGTGCAGGGCAAGCCCAGCAGCGCCGACGACGCCCTCGAGCGCTGGCGCGCGATGCGCGGCCAGACCGGCGCGCTGCTCACCGGCCACTGCGTCGTCGACACCGCCTCCGGCGACCTCGTCGCCGACGTCGGCAGCACCACCGTGCACTTCGGCTCCCCGACCGACGCCGAGCTCGAGGCGTACGTCGCCACCGGCGAGCCGCTCGGCGTCGCCGGCGGGTTCACCCTCGACGGCCGGTCCGGCCCGTACGTGCTGGGCATCGAGGGCGACCACGGCAACGTCCTCGGCCTGTCCCTGCCCCTGCTGCGGATGCTGCTCGCGCAGCTCGACGTGGAGGTGCACGACCTGTGGGCCTGACCATCGGGCCGCTCGCGGTCGACCCGCCGGTGGTGCTCGCGCCCATGGCCGGCGTCACCGACGCGGCGTACCGCGCGCTGTGCCGGTCGTACGGCGCCGGCCTCTACGTCAGCGAGATGGTGTCGGCGCGCGCGCTCGTCGAGGGCGACGACGGCAGCCTGCGCCGCATCGCCCCGGGCCCGGACGAGCCGGTGCGCTCGATCCAGCTCTACGCCGTCGACCCCGCGGTCACCGCCGAGGCGACCAAGCGCCTGGTGCACGACGCGGGCGTCGACCACGTCGACCTCAACATGGGCTGCCCCTCGCCGAAGGTCACCCGCCGCGGGGGCGGCGCCGCCCTGCCCGTGCGCACCCGGCTGGTCGGCGCGATCGTGCGCGCGGCCGTCGAGGCGGCCGGCGACGTGCCGGTCACGGTGAAGATGCGCAAGGGCGTCGACGACCGCACGCTCACCTTCCACGACGCCGCGAGGGCCGCCCGCGACAACGGCGCGGCCGCGGTCGCCCTGCACGCCCGCACCGCCGAGCAGCTGTACTCCGGCCACGCCGACTGGTCGGCGATCGGCGAGCTCGTCGAGGCGCTGCCCGACGTGCCGGTGCTCGGCAACGGCGACGTCTGGGAGGCCGCCGACGCGCTGCGCATGGTGGCCGAGACCGGCTGCGCCGGCGTCGTCGTCGGGCGCGGCTGCCTCGGCCGGCCGTGGCTGTTCCGCGACCTCGCCGACGCCTTCGCGGGCCGCCCCGTGCAGGACCCGCCGCCGCTGTCGGAGGTGGTCGAGGTGATGCGCCGGCACGTGCGGCTGCTCGTCGACCACAAGGGCAGCGAGCACTACGGCACCCGCGACTTCCGCAAGCACGTCGGCTGGTACCTCACGGGCTACGCCGTCGGGGGCGTCCGCCGGCGGGCCCTGTCGCAGCTGTCCTCGATCGCCGAGGCCGACGAGCTGCTCGGCCAGCTCGTCGGGTCCGAGACGGTCGACCCGGCGGTCGTGCGCCAGCCCCGGGGGCACACCCACGGCCCCAAGCCCGTCACCCTGCCCGACGGCTGGCTCGCCAGCGCCGACTCCCTCGACGTGCCCGAGGCCGGCGCGGACGCCTGGACCAGCGGCGGCTGAGCGGGCAGGCCCGCGGCTGATCGACGGAAGGCGCGGCCGTGCCGCGGGAGGCGCTGCGCCGCCGATCCCTCCGCCGATCACCGACGGGTGGCGGGCGCCCGAGCGGGCACGCCCCCGGCATGACGACGCCCAGCGGTGACACGCCCAGCCAGCCCGACAACGACACCGTCGACGACGGCACGCACGGCGGCGAGCCCGAGTCCGAGGCCGCCGGCCGCACCCCGCACTCCGAGGACCCCGCCGAGGGCTGACGCGCGGGCCCCGTACGCGCTCGGCGTCCTCGCCGTGGCCCGCCCGGCGGTGATCACGCAGCACGGGTGCGGTCTGGAGGCCGAGACCGCAGCACGGCTGCTTGATCACGTGGTCGCGCCGGTGATCATGGCGCTCTTGTCGTGCGACACGCCGCTCGGGCGACGAGAGGGCCGTGATCGGCGCCGCCTCCGCCGGGCTCAGGGGAGCAGGACGCCCCGTACGGCGCGGGTGAGGACGTCGACGTCGGCGTCGGTGCTGACGTACGGCGGCATGGCGTAGACCAGCCGGCCGAAGGGGCGCAGCCAGGCGCCCCGGTCGACCAGGCCGGGCTGCACGACGGCCATGTCGACCGGCTCCTCGAGCTCCACGACGCCGATGGCGCCGAGCACCCGCACGTCGGCGACGCCCGGGGCCCCGCGCAGGGGCTCCAGGCCGCGGCGCAGCGCGGCGCCGACGCGGGCGACGTCGGCCTGCCAGTCGCCGTCGAGCAGCAGCCGCACGCTGGCCTGCGCGACGGCGCAGGCGAGCGGGTTGGCCATGAAGGTCGGCCCGTGCATGAGGGTGCCCACCCGGTCGGCGACGTCCTGCGTGGTGAGCACCGCGCCGAGGGTCGTGGTGCCGCCGGTGAGGGCCTTGCCGAGGCAGAGCACGTCGGGCACGACGCCGGCGTGCTCGAGGGCGAACAGCGCCCCGGTGCGCCCGAAGCCGGTGGCGATCTCGTCGAAGACCACCAGCAGCCCGGCCGCGCGGCACAGCCGCACGAGCTCGCGCAGGTAGGCCGGGTCGTAGAACCACATGCCGCCGGCACCCTGCACGACCGGCTCGACGACGACCGCGGCGAGGTCGTCGCGCTCGGCGAGCACCCGCCGCACGTCGTCGAGGTCGTCCGGCAGGAGCGCTTCGCCGAAGCGCGTGCGCGGGCGGGGCACGAAGACCTGCTGCTTGACGTGGTCGCCGAACAGCCGGTGCATGCCGCCCTCGGGGTCGCACACGCTCATCGCGCCGGCGGTGTCGCCGTGGTAGCCGCCGCGCACCGTGAGCACCGTCGGGCGGCCGGTCGCCTGCACGACCGCCTTGAGCGCCACCTCGACCGCGACCGACCCGGAGTCGGCGAAGAACACCCGGGTGAGCTCGGGCGGCGTGACCTCCACGAGCAGCTCGGCCAGCTCGACGGCCGGGGCGTGCGTCAACCCGCCGAACATGACGTGCGCGAACCGGTCGACCTGCGCGTGCAGCGCGGCGTCGAGCACCGGGTGCCGGTAGCCGTGCACCGCGGCCCACCACGAGCTCATCCCGTCGACGACCTCGCGGCCGTCGGCGAGGGTGAGGCGGGTGCCGCGGGCGGCGACCACCTCGTAGAGCGGGCCGGTGTGCGAGGCCGGGGAGTACGGGTGCCAGACGTGCGCGCGGTCGCGGTCGACGAGGCTCACGGCGCGAGGGCGCGCAGCCCGTCGAGGGCCTGCTGCACGTCGGCGACCAGGTCGGCGGTGGCCTCGACGCCCGCGCTGAAGCGCACGTAGCCCTCGCCGACGGCGTCGGCGCCCCAGCGCATGCGCCGCTCGGCCGTGGAGTGCACGCCGCCGAAGCTGGTCGCCTCGTCGACGAGCCGCAGCGCCGACAGGAAGGCCTGCGCGCGGTCGGCCGTGCCGAGGTCGAGGCCGAGCACCGGCCCGTACGCGCTCATCTGCCGGGTGGCGAG
>CANKBT010000259.1 GCA_947479995.1 Frankiaceae bacterium
CCGGTGGTGTCGCGGTACTCGCCGTGCCAGCGCCGGTCGTCGCCGAGGAAGGCGGCGGGCTGGAAGGACAGCATCCCGTAGCCCATGCGGCCGGCGGAGCGCACGACGTGCGCGACCTGGTCGAGGTTCGCCGGCGTCACGGTCATGTTGTGCGCCAGGAACGAGCTCACGCCGTACGCCTCCTTGAGGCGCTTGACCTGCTGCGCGAAGCGCTGGCGGTACGGGTCGAGGCTCTTCTCGTCCGGCGGGCGCGCGATGCCGCGGCGGCCGTACATCTGCATGTCGAAGTGCGCGGCGAACGAGACGCGGTCGAGGCGCTTCTTGCCGTCCTTGCCGAGCACGAGGCGCTCGAGGTAGTCGTCGTCGACGTCGCCGTGCGTGAAGCTCATCGGCTCGCGGCCGGCGTCGCGCATGACCTGCAGCGTCTCGGCGTGGTCGTCGGGGTCGAGCAGGCTGACCTCGCCGCCGATGAGCTGCGCGTGCGCGCGCGGGCCGCGCAGCGTGCGCAGCAGGCCCATCTGCGCGCGGACGTTCTCGATGGTGTGCGGGCCGTCGACCGCGACCTTGTTGGCGTCGCGCGAGTGGTAGCAGGGGGTGCAGGCCAGGTTGCACCGCGGGAAGACGCCGTGCGTGCCCTCGCAGCCCACGCCGTGCCGCCCCAGGACCTGCCCGGGCGTCTTGACGATGTCGGGCAGCCCCGCCCAGCGGCGCGCCATCGCCGCGCGGAACTCCTCGTCGACGGGGCGCGTGCGGCGCTCCCAGTCGCGCAGGCGGGCGAGCAGGGACGGGCGGCGGGCGGGCGTCACGGGGCAGGGACCTCCGGTCCAGGGCAGGCTGGGGTGCAGGCCCCAGGGAACCGCACGTCCGGCCGGGCGTCACCCCGGGGGCCGGGGACGGGAGCGCCGATGACGTACGACCTGCTGGTGGTGGGCGGCGGGACGGCCGGCCTGGTCGGCGCGCGCACGGCCGCCTCGTTCGGCGCCCGGGTGCTCCTCGTCGAGCGCCACCGCTTCGGCGGCGACTGCCTCTGGACGGGCTGCGTGCCGTCGAAGTCGATGCTCGCCGCGGCCGAGGCCGCCGCCGGCGCGCGCGCGGCCGGGCGCTTCGGTGTCGACGTCGACGGGGTGCGGGTCGACTTCGCCCGGGTGCGGGCGCACGTGCACGGCGCGCGCGACGCCATCGCCCCGGTCGACTCCCCCGAGGCGCTGCGGGCCGCCGGCGTCGAGGTCCGCCACGGCGACGCGACCCTCACCGGGCCGCGGACCGCGGAGGTCGACGGCGAGCCCGTGCGCTTCCGCGCGGCGCTGCTGGCGACCGGCAGCGGGCCGGCCGTGCCCGACCTGCCGGGCCTGCGCGCCGCCGCGCCGCTCACCTCCGACGACGTCTGGGACCGCCTGGAGGAGCTGCCCCGGCGGCTGGCCGTGCTCGGCGGCGGCAGCATCGGCTGCGAGCTCGGGCAGGCGTTCGCGCGGCTCGGCGCGCAGGTCGTGCTCGTGGAGGGCGCCGAGCGCCTGCTCGGCCGCGAGGACCCGCGGGCGGCCGAGCGCGTGCGCCGGGCGCTCGTGGACGAGGGCGTCGAGGTGCGCCTCGGCGTGCCGGTGGCCTCCGTCGAGGCCGACGGCGGGGGCGGCGGCGCGCTGCACCTCGAGGACGGCAGCACCGTGCCGTACGACGCCCTGCTCGTCGCGGTCGGGCGCTCGCCCCGCACGGACGGCCTGGGCCTGGAGGCGGCCGGCGTGCAGCGCACGGAGCGGGGCCACGTGCAGGTCGACGCGCAGCTGCGCACGACCGCCCCGGGCGTCTGGGCGGCCGGCGACGTGACCGGGCTGCCGCAGTTCACGCACACCGCGGGCGTGCACGCCAGCACGGCCGCGAGCAACGCGGTGCTCGGGCTGCGGCGCACCGCCGACCTGCGGCAGCCCCGCGTCACGTACACGACGCCCGAGGTCGGCGCCGTCGGCGTGCAGGCGCACGAGGCCGAGCCGTCGCACCGGGTGCTCACCTGGGAGCACGCGCACGTCGACCGCGCGATCGCCGAGGCGCAGACCGACGGCTGGACGACGCTCGTCGTCGACCGGCGCGGCCGGGTCGTCGGCGGCACCGTCGTCGGCCCGCGCGCGGGCGAGACGCTCGGGGAGCTGACGCTGGCCCTCGTGCAGGGGCTGCGCACGCGCGACCTCGCCGCGACGACGCACGCCTACCCGACGTGGTCCGACGGGCTGTGGAACGCCGCGATCGAGGACGTCCGCGCGCAGCTGCGCGCGCCGGTGCCGCGCCTGCTCACGCGCGCCGTCGTGCGCGGTCGGCGGCTCTACCGCAGGGCGCGGTAGCCCGAGACGACGCGCTGCCCGGACGACACGGCGACCACCGCGGCCCACACCAGGGCGATCGTGCCCGCGCTGCCCGGCAGCAGCAGCCACAGCGCGTGGACGACGATCGTCTCGGTGCCCTCCGCGAGGCCGCCGAGGAAGGACAGCGCGCGGCCGTCGTCGCGCTGGCGCCCGGCGCGCTCGGCGAGCGAGGAGAACGCGAGCAGGGCCGTGCCGTTGACGTAGTAGGCGAGCAGCACGAGCAGGAACGGCAGCCAGTCGGCGCCCTCGCCCGCGGTGGCGCCGACGGCCACGCCGAGCACCGTGCTGCCGTAGACGACGAAGTCGGCGGTGATGTCGAGGAAGCCGCCGGCGCCGGCGTCGCGCACCGGCCGGCGCCGCGCCAGCGGGCCGTCGAGCCCGTCGGCGGCGCGCGACAGCAGCCAGGTGGCGAGCGCCAGCGGCCACAGCTGCGCCGCCGCCGCGCCGGCGCTGGCCAGGCCGAGCGCGAGGCCGAGCAGGCTGAGCCGGTCGGGGGTGACGGCCGGGCGGTCGAGGGCCGCGGCGACGCGGTCGAGGGGCGGGCCGAGCAGCCGCCGGGCACGGGCGTCGAGCACTACCGGGCCGCCCGCGACCGGCCGCGCAGCACCGCGACGAGCAGCACCGCGGCGAGGGCGCAGGCGACCAGCACGGGCGCGCTCGTGAGCGCCCCGGTGCCGTACGCGCCGAGCGCCACGTAGCTCACCGTGCCGGGCACGATGCCGACGGCGGTGCCCAGCACGTAGTCGCGCGTGCGCACCGCCGACAGGCCGGCGCCCCAGTTGAGCGCGGTGAACGGCAGCACCGGCACGAGGCGGGCCGCGACGACGGCCAGCAGCCCGCGGTCGCGCAGCGCCGCGTCGACGCGGGCGAGCCGGCCGCCGGTGAGGCGCTCGACGGCGTCGCGGCCGAGCCGGCGGCCGAGCCAGAACGCGAGGACCGCGCCGGCGAGGGCGCCGGCGAGCACCAGCGGCAGCGCCAGGGCGAAGCCGAACGCCAGGCCGGCGGCGACCGTGGCGACGGCCTTCGGGAACGGCAGGAGCGTCACGACCGCGTAGCCCACCACGAAGGCCGGCGGCGCCCACGCCCCGGCCCGGTCGACCTGCGCGCGCAGGGCCGGCGCGTCCGGCAGGCCGACCGCCAGGGCCACCGCGGTGCCCGCGACGAGGAGCGCCACGAGGAGCGCGAACCGGGTCCACGTCGCGCGCGAACGCCCCTCTGGGGCAGAGTCCCCGCCAGCGCCGTCCCGCTCCCCGCCGCGCTGCCCCATGACCGAGAGGATCCCCCGTGCACGTCCGCCGGCTCCACACCGCCGTCGCCGCCAGCGCCCTGCTGGCGCTCGCGGCCTGCTCCGCCCCCTCCAGCGAGGGCACGCAGGCGCAGGAGCGGTCCTTCGACGACGTCCGGGCGGAGGCGCGCGGGCAGACCGTCGCGCTGTGGATGTTCGGCGGCGACGAGCAGGGCAACGCGTACGTCGACGACGTGCTCGTCCCGGCCGCCGCCGAGCAGGGGGTGACCCTGCGGCGCGTGCCGATCGCCGAGACGACCGACGCGATCACGCGCATCCTCAGCGAGCGCCAGGCCGGCGTCACCGACGGCGAGGTCGACCTCGTGTGGGTCAACGGCGACAACTTCGGCACCGCCAAGGAGGCCGGCGGCTGGCTGTGCGGGTGGGCCGACGACCTGCCGAGCCGGGAGTTCACCGACCCCGAGGACCCGCTGCTGCGCGACGACTTCGGCGTGCCGGTCGACGGCTGCGAGTCGCCGTGGCACAAGGCGCAGTTCACGCTCGTCTACGACAGCGCCAAGATCGCCGACCCGCCGACGACCCTCGAGGGCGTCCTGCAGTGGGCCGAGGCCAACCCGGGCCGCTTCACCTACCCGGCCCCGCCGGACTTCACGGGCTCGGTGTTCCTGCGCGAGGTGCTGCTCAGCGTCTCCGGCGGCCCCGACGCGGTGCCCGCCGAGTTCAGCCAGGAGGCCGCCGACGAGCTGGCGCCCAAGGCGTACGACCGGCTCAAGGCGCTCGCGCCGTCGCTGTGGCGCGGCGGCACGACGTACCCGCAGAGCCAGGAGGAGCTCGACGGGCTCTACGCCGGCGGCCAGGTCGACATGACCATGACGTACGGCCCGGCGACGCTCACCTCCAAGGTCGCCGACGGCACCTTCCCGGCGACGACGAAGGTGCTCACCCTCGAGGAGGGCACCGTCGGCAACGCCAGCTTCCTGGCCATCCCGTCGACGTCCGGCAGCCAGGCCGGCGCGATGGTCGTCGCCGACCTCGCGCTGTCGCCCGCGCAGCAGCTCGCCAAGGCGCGCCCGGAGACGTGGGGCCAGTTCACGGCGCTCGACCTCGACCGGCTCGACGAGGCCGACCGCGCGGCCTTCGAGGCCCTGCCGGCCTCGCCGGTGGTGCCGCCGTACGAGGTGCTGTCGGAGGGCGCGCACGGCGAGCTCTCCTCGGCGTGGGTGCCGGTGCTCGACGAGGGCTGGCGCCGCTCCGTGCTCGCGGGGTCGTGACCCG
>CANKBT010000260.1 GCA_947479995.1 Frankiaceae bacterium
GCGCGCCCGCGCGCAGGCCACCCGCGACGCCGTCCGCGGCCACCCGCACCCCGAGATCGTCGACGTGCTGCTGCACCTCGACCAGGACGGCCGGCGCCGCGGCGACGACCCGCTCGTGCCGCCCGTCGTGCCGCCGGTCGTCGACCTCGACGACGCGCGCCCCCGGCTGACGCCGGTCGACGACTGACCGGCTAGCGGGCGCCCTTCGGGGCGAAGAACTTCGCGATCAGCCGGGCCAGCACGTTGAGCACCAGCACGATGATGATGAGCACGAGCGCGGCGGTCCACGCCCGGTCGATGCCGGGGTTGCCGACGCCCGGGTTGACGAACTGGTAGTACGCGTAGACCGGGAGCGTCGCCATGCGCTCGGCGAACGGGTTGGTGTTGATGCCGGCCGTGATGCCGACGATGAGCAGCAGCGGCGCGGTCTCGCCGATGACGCGGGCGATCGAGATCGTGATGCCGGTGGCGATGCCCGCCGCGGCGGCCGGCAGCACGACGCGCAGGATCGTGCGCCACTTCGGCACGCCCAGCGCGTACGACGCCTCGCGCAGCTCGGCGGGCACCAGCTTGAGCATCTCCTCGGTCGAGCGCACGACGATCGGCGTCATGAGCACCGACAGCGCGACCGCGCCGCCGATGCCGAAGCGGACGCCCGGGCCGACGATGAGCTCGAACAGCGCGTAGGCGAACAGGCCCGCGACGATCGACGGGATGCCGGTCATGACGTCGACGAGGAAGGTGACGGTGCGGGCGAGCCGGCCGCGGCCGTACTCGACGAGGTAGATCGCCGACAGCACGCCGATCGGCACCGAGATGGCCGTGGCGAGCGCGGTGATGATGAGCGTGCCGAGGATGGCGTGCTGGGCGCCGCCGCCCTCGCCGACGACACCGCGCATGGACATCGAGAAGAAGTCGGCGTCGAAGCGCGCGGCGCCGTTCTCGATGACGGTGTAGAGCAGCGAGACGAGCGGCAGCACGGCCAGCAGGAACGCCGACGTGACGATCGTCGTGACGAGGCGGTCGGTGGCGCGGCGCGAGCCCTCGACGCGGCGCGACACCACGTTGAGCGCCACGGCGAACAGCACCAGCGCCAGCAGCGCGAAGGCGATGACCCCGCGGTCGAGCACGAGCACGAGCGCCAGCGCGACGAGGGCGGAGGCGCCCGCGACCAGCCACGGGGCGAGGCGGGGCAGCGGCCGGTGGACCTGCGGCAGGGCCGCGGCGGGCGCGGCGACGAGGGTGCTCATCCGGCGGCTCCGTCGAACTCGGCGCGGCGGGCGAGGACCGCGCGGGCGGCGTAGTTGACCGCGAAGGTGATGAGGAACAGGACCAGGCCGGTCGCGATGAGCACGTTGACGTCGATGCCGGTGGCCTCGGGGAACTGCGCGGCGATGTTCGGCGCGATGGCCGTCGGGTTCGCGTCCGACGAGATGAGGTTGAGCGACACGGCGCCGCTGGCCGACAGCACCAGCAGGATCGCCAGCGTCTCGCCGAGCGCGCGGCCCAGGCCGAGCATCGCCGAGCTGACGATGCCGGACTTGCCGAATGGGATGACCGACATGCGGATCATCTCCCAGCGGGTGGCCCCGAGGGCCAGCGCCGCCTCCTCGTGCAGGGTCGGCACCTGCAGGAAGACCTCGCGGTTGATGGCCGTCATGATCGGCAGGATCATCACGGCGAGCACCACGCAGGCGGTGAAGATCGTGCGGCCGGTCGCGCTCGCCGGGCCCTCGAAGAAGGGCAGGAACGACAGGTTGTCGGCCATCCAGACGTACGACGGCTGCAGGAACGGCGCGAGCACCGCGAGGCCCCACAGGCCGTAGACGATGCTCGGGATCGCGGCGAGCAGGTCGATGACGTAGCCGATCGGCCGCGACAGCCGGCGCGGGGCGTAGTGCGAGATGTAGAGCGCGATCGCGATCGACAGCGGCGTCGCGATGACCAGCGCCACGATCGCGGCGAAGGCGGTGCCGTAGACGAGCGGGCCGAGGTAGGACAGGAACGACTCGCCGCCCGGCAGCTCCTCGGCGTCGGCGCCGAGCACCGGCAGCGACTCGGCGAGCAGGAACGCCGCGACGCCCGCGAGCACGACGAGGATGAGCACGCCCGCGCCGGTCGACAGGCCGGAGAAGACGCGGTCGCCCGCGCGCTGCGGGGTCTGCGCCCGGTCCTTGCGCGGCGGCACGCGGGGCGTCGGGTCGGGGACGAGCCCGCTCGTCGGGGTGGGTGCGGTCACCTGGGGGCCTCTGTCTCGCGCGTGCGGGAGGGGGTGCAGCGGTCCGGGCGGGCGCCTCGTCGGCGCCCGCCCGGACCCTAGCCGTGGACTAGCCCGCGGTGATCGCCTCGACGGCGGCGAGCACGTCGGTGCGGAGCGCGTCCGAGATCGGCGCGGAGCCGGCGTTATCGGCGGCGGCCTGCTGGCCCTCCTCGCTGGCGACGTAGGTGAAGAAGGCCTTCACCAGCTCGCCCTGCGCGGCGTCCGGGTAGGACGTGCAGACGATCGAGTACGCGACCAGGGTGATCGGGTAGTCGGTCGGGTCGGTGGTCGCGCGGTCGATCTCGAGGGAGATGTCGCCCTCGGGGCGGCCGCTGACGCGCTCGGCGGTCTCGACGGCCTTGGCCGCGCCCTCCGCCGACGGCGCGACGAACTCCTCGCCGATCTTGATGTTGGCGACGCCCAGGCCCTCGGCGCGGCTCAGGTCGGCGTAGCCGATGGTGCCGTTGCCGCCCTCGACCGCCGCGACGACGCCCGAGGTGCCCTGCGCGGCCTCGCCGCCGGGGGCGGTCCAGTCGCTGTCGGCCTCGTACGGCCAGTCGCTGCCCGCCGCGTCGGCGAGGTAGTCGGTGAAGTTGTTGGTCGTGCCCGAGCCGTCCTGGCGGTGCACGGCGGTGATGTCGAGGTCGGGGAGCTCGACGCCCTCGTTGAGCGCCTGGATCGCCGGGTCGTTCCACTTGGTGATCTGGACGTTGAAGATCTTGGCGGTCGTGGCCGCGTCGAGGTTGAGCTCCTCGACGCCCTCGAGGTTGTAGATGACCGCGATCGGGCTGATGTAGAGCGGCAGGTCGATGGCGTTGCCGCCCTCGCAGCGCGTGGTGCCGGAGGCGATCTCCTCCTCGTCGAGCGCGGCGTCCGAGCCGGCGAAGGCGAGGCCGCCGGACAGGAACTGCTCGCGACCGGCGCTGGAGCCCGCGGGGTCGTAGTTGACGGTGACGCCCGGGTTGGCCTCGCCGAAGCCGGCGCGCCAGGCCTCCATCGCGGCCTCCTGCGCGCTCGAGCCGCCGCCGTTCAGGGTGCCGGAGAGCGAGGAGCCGCCGCTGCCGCTGCCGCCCTCGGAGGTGGTGCTGCCGCCCTGGTCGTCGTCGCTGCAGGCGGCGAGGGCGAGCGTGCTGGCACAGAGCAGCGCCGCGATGCGGCTGGTGCGCTGGAGCTTCACGGGGTGGTGACCTCTCTCGTGGAGGCCGGCTGGCCTCGCGGGGTGCAGCCGGCACCTGCCGGCTGCGTCGACGCGGACGCTAGGGAGGGCAGGTGAAGCGGCGGACCGCGCCAGGTGAACAGGGGCTGAACGGCGTCGGCTCCAGCGTGTGACGAGGACGACACGCAGCGCTGAACACGGGATGAACCCGCACATCACGGCGGCGCGCCCACTCGCGCGACACCTCGGCGACCCCGGCCGTTCACCCGGCTGCCCGGGACCCGCCAGCCGTGCGATCTAGCGTCTCGACGCACGCCGCGCAGCCCGTACCCTGGGCACTGCGCATCTCTGACCCGACTCCCCGCACCCGAGGACCCCGTGGCCAAGCAGATCACGCTCGACAACGTCAACGCGTACTACGGCGGCTTCAAGGCCATCGCCGACATCAGCATGACGATCGAGCCCAAGTCGGTCACCGCCTTCATCGGCCCGTCCGGCTGCGGCAAGTCGACCGCGCTGCGGACGATCAACCGCATGCACGAGGTCATCCCCGGCGCCCGCGTCGAGGGCACCATTGCGCTCGACGACCAGGACATCTACGGCCCGGGCGTCGACCCGGTCGAGGTGCGCCGCAGCGTCGGCATGGTGTTCCAGCGCCCCAACCCGTTCCCGACGATGTCGATCGCCGAGAACGTCGTCGCCGGCATGAAGCTCAACGGCCGGGTCTCCAAGAAGCAGACCGACGAGGTCGTCGAGCGCTCGCTGCGCGGCGCCAACCTCTGGGACGAGGTCAAGGACCGCCTCGACCGCCCCGGCTCGGGCCTGTCCGGCGGCCAGCAGCAGCGCCTGTGCATCGCCCGCGCGATCGCCGTGCGCCCACAGGTGCTCCTCATGGACGAGCCCTGCTCGGCCCTCGACCCCATCTCCACGCTGGCGATCGAGGACCTCATGAAGGAGCTCAAGGACGACTTCACGATCGTCATCGTCACGCACAACATGCAGCAGGCCGCCCGCGTCAGCGACCGCACCGCGTTCTTCCACATCACCGCGACCGGCGAGCCCGGCCGGCTGGTCGAGGTCGACGCGACCGAGAAGATCTTCAGCAACCCGTCCGAGAAGCGCACCGAGGACTACATCACCGGCCGCTTCGGCTGACCCGCGCACGACCCCGGCCCCGGACGCCTCCCGCGCAGGGCGGCGACGGGGCCGTCGCGCGCCCGGGGCGCGCCGCGCGCCGCCGGCACGCCCCGGTGAGCAAGCAGCAGTGCTGCGGTCTCGGCGTCGAGAGCGCAGCACTGCTGCATGATCACGGCCCTGCTGCGGGGCCGTCCGCGCGCGTCAGGGCTCGGTGCGGCGGCGGGCGGCCTCGGCGGCGCCCGCGGCGGCGACCAGGCCGGCGCCGAGCAGGGCAGCGCCGCCGGCGCCGGTCGCGGCGAGGGTGCCGCGCGAGCC
>CANKBT010000261.1 GCA_947479995.1 Frankiaceae bacterium
GCCGCGAGGAGGTCCTGGCGACCTCGCTGCGGACCAGCCGCGCCGCCCTGCGCGCCCAGGCGCTCGCCGCCGCGGTCTAGCGCCCATGATGGGCGGGTGCGCGTCTACCTGCCCTCGACCCTGCCCGCGCTGCGGCGCCTGCTCGACGACGGCGCGCTGACCGGCGCCCCGCTCCCGGCGTACGCCGTCACCGACGCGCTCCGTTCCTGGTACGACGAGGGCGACGAGGAGGAGCTGGAGCTCGCCGCAATGGACCTCGCAGCCGCGGCGTCGGTGCGCCTGCTCGACGCCGACCCCGACGCGGTGCGCCGGCGCGTGGTCGTCGTCGCCGAGGTGCCCGAGGCGACGCCGGTGCCGCAGGTCGACCGGGCCGCCGTGCGCGTGCCGCAGGACGTGCCGCTGCGCTTGGTGCAGGCCGTGCACGTCGACGACCCGGCGGCGGTCGACGACGTCACCGCCGCCGCCGAGGCGGTCATCGCCGCCGACCTCGGCAGCGAGGACGCCGCCTTCGTCGTCGCCCAGGCCGAGGGGCACGAGCTGCAGTGGTACGCCACGCAG
This sequence comes from Frankiaceae bacterium, assembly GCA_947479995.1. Taxonomy (GTDB): domain Bacteria; phylum Actinomycetota; class Actinomycetes; order Mycobacteriales; family SCTD01; genus CANKBT01. The sequence goes on from CANKBT010000261.1 coordinate 559, forward strand.
GAGATCGGCCCCCTGCTGGAGCTGTCCTGACCGCGCTGCCGGAGCTCGAGGCCGTCGAGGCGGCGGCCTGGCGCGAGCAGTACGCCGGGCTCGACCCCGAGCTGCGCGCGCTGACGGTCGACGTCGGCGCGCTGCAGGTCTTCGGCGTCGGCGCCTGGCCGGACTCCGCGTGGCACAACGTGCTCACCGGCCGCCCGGAGCCCAAGACGCTCGACCTCGCGCTCGCGCTGCTCGGCCGGCTCGGCGCGACCGCCCCGGTCGTGCAGCTGCCGGAGGGCGCGCACCCCGCGGCCGAGGAGCTGCTCGCCGCGCGCGGCTTCGCGCCGACGACCCGCCTGGTGCGCCTGCACGCGCCCGCGGTGCCCGGCGAGCTGCCGGCGGGCGTCGAGGTCGCGGGCACCGACCAGGGCTCGACGGTCGCGAGCGTCTGCCTCAAGGGCTTCGGGCAGGTCGACCAGCGCTGGTGGCGCGGCGGCCTCGGGCGCGAGGGCTGGACGCAGGTCGTCGCCCGCACCGGCGACGTCGCGGTCGGCACCGGCGCGCTGTTCGTGCGCGGCGACGACGCCTGGATCGGCTCGGCGACCACCGTGCCCGAGGCCCGCGGCCGCGGGGTGCACGCGGCGGTGCTGCAGGCCCGGCTGGGCCTGGCGGCGGCGCAGGGCGCGACGCGCGTGTCGGTGAAGTGCCTGCCCGGCTCGGCGTCGTACCGCTCGCTGGTGCGCGCCGGCTTCGCCGTGAGCCACCCGGTGGCGCAGTGGCGACGCCGCCCGGCGTGAGCCGGGAACGCCGCACGGCCCCCGCTCGTCGGACGGGGCGGTGATGCTCCGGTCCTGGCGGTGGGCGGCGGTCGCGGCGGGGGTCGCTGCGCTCGTCTCGCTGCCGACCCTCGCGGGCGCCCTGCCGACGCGCAGCAGCGACGTCACCGCCGAGGAGCTGCGCGACCTCGTGCGCGCCAGCGGCGCCGTCGCGCACGAGGCGTACGGCGAGAGCCGCGTCGACCTGCCGCTGCCCGACGTCGACGCGCTCGGCGACGTGCCCGAGCTGCTGGGCAGCACCACGCGCACCCGCACCGCCTGGCGCACGCCGCTCGACTGGCGGGTCGACCGGCTGACCGTCGCGGGCGAGACCGACGTGGTGCGCGCGGGCGCGCTGACGACCACGTGGGACAGCGCCGACCGCAGCGTCACGCGGCTGCTCGGCGACCTGCCGGTGCGCCTGCCGCGCGCCGACGACCTCACCGCGCCGGTGCTCGCGCGGCGCCTCGTCGCCACGCCCGACACGGTGCTGTCGCGGCTGCCCGAGCGCCGCGTCGCCGGCCGCTCGGCGCCCGGGCTCCGGGTGGCGCCGGCCGACCCGGCGCAGACGCTGGTGGAGTCCGTCGACGTCTGGGTCGAGCCGGGGTCGGGGCTGCCGCTGCGCGTGGAGGTGCGCGCCGACGGGCAGCGCAACCCCGTGGTGACCGCCGTCGTGCTCGACCTCGAGCTCGGCGACCCGGGCGCGCGGCGCACCGCCTTCGACCCGCCGCCCGGCAGCACCGAGACGACCACGCAGGCGCCCGACGTCGCGGCCGAGGTCGACCGCCTGGTGCCCTTCCTGCTGCCCAATGTGCTCGCCGGCGACGGCCGCGCCGACCCCGCCGGGCTCGGCACCGGCGGCGTCGCCGTCTACGACCGCGGCTTCGAGGCGTACGCCGTCGTGCCGCTCGACCGCGACCTCGGCGGCGACCTGCTCGAGCTCGCGCCGCCCGGCGGCGTCTTCGCGACGCCGCTCGTCACCGTGCTCGTCGGCCGGGTGGAGCGCACGGCGTACGTGCTCGTCGGCACCGTGCCCGAGCAGGTGCTGCGCGACGCCCTCACCGCGCTGCGCCGCGACCCGCCGCCGTTCGTGGGCGACCGGTGATCCGCACGACCGCCCTGGTGAAGCGCTACGGCGGCTTCACGGCCGTCGACGGCGTCGAGCTCGACGTGCGCGCGGGCGACCGCTACGGCTTCCTCGGCCCCAACGGCTCGGGCAAGACGACGACGGTGCGCATGCTGCTCGGGCTGGTGCTGCCGACCTCGGGGTCGGTCGAGGTGCTCGGCAGCACCCGCCCGCGCTCGGTGCTGCCTCGCGTCGGCGCGATGGTCGAGGGCCCCGCGGCGTACGGCCACCTGTCGGGGCGCGCCAACCTGCGCCTGTCGGACGCCGCCGGCCCTGGTGGCAGCCGGCGCACCCGCGCCGCGCGCGTCGACGCGGTGCTCGAGCAGGTCGGGCTGGCCGGCGCCGGGCGCAAGCGCGTGGCCGACTACAGCCTCGGCATGCGCCAGCGCCTCGGCCTGGCGAGCGCGCTGCTGCGCGGGCCGGAGCTGCTCGTGCTCGACGAGCCGACCAACGGCCTCGACCCGCAGGGCATCCGCGAGTTCCGCGACCTGCTGCTCGCGCTCAACGCGCAGGGCACCACCGTCTTCCTGTCGAGCCACCTGCTCGCCGAGGTCGAGGCGCTGTGCACGCGCGTCGGCGTGCTCGACCGCGGGCGGCTCGTCGCGCAGGACGCGCTGTCGGTGCTGCAGGCGCCGACCGGCCGCACCGAGGTGCGCACCCCCGATGTCGACCTGGCGCGCACGCTGCTCGCGCGCCGGCTCGAGCACGTCGACGGCGACCGCCTGCTCGTGCGCGCCGACGACCCCGCCGCCCTCAACGCCCACCTCGTCGAGGGCGGGGTGCGCGTCCGCGCGCTCGCGCCCGAGCGGCACACCCTGGAGGACACCGTCCTGTCGCTCACCACCGCCTCGTCGGACCGCGAGTGACCGCCCGGTGATCCTCACCGAGCTGGCGAAGCTGGTGCGCCGCCCGCGCACCTGGGTGCTCGTCGCGCTGCTGTGCGCGCTGCCGACCGTCGTCGCGGTGTTCGTGGCGGTGCAGGAGATCGCCCCGCGGCCGGGCACCGGCCCGGCGTTCCTGTCGGCGGTGCTCGACAGCGGCACGCTGTTCCCGGCCGCCGCGCTGGCGATCGTGCTGCCGCTGTTCCTGCCGGTGGCGGTCGCGGTCGTCGCCGGGGAGAGCGTGGCGGGGGAGGCCCAGGCCGGCACGCTGCGCTACCTGCTGCTGCGCCCCGTCGGCCGTACCCGCCTGCTCGTCGCCAAGCTGGTGTCGACGCTCGCCTTCACCCTGCTGTCGGTGTCCTTCGTCGCGCTCACCGCGTACGCCGTCGGGGTGGCGCTGTTCGGCTCGGCGGAGGTGTCGTCGGTGAGCGGCACGGAGTTCTCGACCGCCGACGCGACCGTGCGCATCGTGCTCACGGTGCTGTACGTCGGGTGGTCGATGCTCGGCGTCGCGTCGGTCGCGCTGTTCCTGTCGACGCTCACCGACTCGCCGCTCGTCGCCGCCCTCGGCGCGGTCGGCGTGCTCGTGGCCTCCACGCTGCTCGTCACGCTGGAGGCGGCGGCCGCCGTGCAGCCCTACCTGCCGACCCGCTACTGGCTGGCCTTCATCGACCTCTACCGCGACCCGGTGCTCACCCGCGACCTGCTGCGCGGCGTCGGGCTGCAGGCCGTCTACATCGGCGTCTTCCTCGCCGCCGCGTGGGCGAACTTCACGACCAAGGACGTGACGAGCTAGCCGGGGCAGGTGGCCGGCAGCGCGAGGGCGGGGCCGTCGAGCGCGGCCAGCACGACGCCCTGCACGGGCGGGTCGACGGGGAGCCGGCCGTGGCTGGTGGTCGCGCCCGGGCAGAGGTCCTGCAGCGCGAGGTTGACGGCGCCGTCGAGGCGGGCGGTCTCCGGCGGCGTCACGGTCTCGTCCGCGGTGGTCCACACCGACAGCCACTGCGGGCCCTCGGGCGTCTCGTCCTCGGCGTTGAGCCCGTCGAGCAGGGCGCTGCCGGGCACGAGCTGCCGGCACGCCTCGGGGCAGCGCTCGGGCGCCAGCGCCGCGCCGGCGGCGGCCAGCGCGGTGCCGTGGTGCGGCGAGCCGAGGGTGACCACGCGGCGGGCCTGCGCGGCGCCGCCCTGGTCGGCCCACAGCCGCGTGACGACGCCGCCGGCGCTGTAGCCGACGAGGTCGACCGACGGCGCCCCGGCGCGCAGCGCGCCCTGCACGGCGGCGTCGACGACGGGCACGTACGCCTGCAGGTCGCCGGTGCCGTCGCCGGGCAGCGCGACGACCACGGCCTCGCGGCCGGCGGCCCGCAGGCGCTCGGCGAGCCGCTCGAGGGCGCCGGTCGCGCCGCCGTAGCCGGGCACGAGCACGACGGTGCCGGGGCGGTCCTGCGCGACGTCGGCGGCCACCCGCTCGGGCTCCTCCTCGCGGCCCGC
>CANKBT010000262.1 GCA_947479995.1 Frankiaceae bacterium
CGGCGTAGGGCAGCCAGAAGGCCGCGGCGGCGGTGCCGGCGGCCGCGGCGGCGTCGCGCAGGCGGCGGGCCGCCGGGCCGGCGCCGGTCAGCGCGACGGCGAGCACCGGCAGCAGCGCCACCCCGCCGGGCAGCTTCGCCGACGCGGCGAGCCCGGCGCAGGCGGCGGCCGCGAGCAGCAGCGGCCGCGACCGGCGCTGCGCGGCCAGCACCGCGAGCAGCACGGCGACGGCGAGCAGGGCGGCGGCCGCCGGGTCGAGCGCGGCGTAGCGGTCGAGGCGCACCTGCACCGTGCCGGGCGCCTGCGGCAGCAGCAGCCACAGCGCGGCGGCGGCGACGCCCGCGACCCGTCCCGAGAGCCGCCACGCCGTCAGCCCGACGACCAGCCCGGTCAGCCAGCCGAGCAGCGCCGACGGCACGCGCGAGGCGAGCAGGGAGTCGCCGAGCACGACCTGCGCGAGCCCGATGAGCTGCTTGGCGAGGTAGGGGTGCTCGCGGTTGGCCGAGCGGTCGCCGTCGAGGTAGGCGCGGCCGGCGTCGACGTAGGCGGGCTCGTCGACCCCCGTCGTCGCGGCGCCGAGGTGGGCCAGGCAGGTGACCAGGCCGAGCAGCGCGACGACCGCGACGGCCGCGACGAGCGCCGGCCGGCCGCGCCGGCGGCCGCGGGCCGAGGCGGGGCCCTGCGGGTCGAGCGTGAGCACGGCACCCGTCCTCTCCGACGGTGCGCCAGGCTAGCCGGTGACCTGCGCGCCGACCGTGAAGCCGTCGTCGCCGATCTCGTACGCCAGCACGCGGGTGTCGTGCCGGGTCCCGCGGGCTTTGAGCACGGTGAGGGCGCGCCGCACCTCGCCGCCGGCCTCGACGTAGCGCAGCCGCAGGACGGCGTCGGCCAGGGTCGAGACGTGGTCGTCGGTGAGCGACGCGGCCCCGGCGAGCGAGGGCGTCGAGGCGGTGAGCACGACGGTGAGGTCGCGCTGCTTGGCGAACGACGTGAGCCCGACGACGAACTCGCGGTAGGCCGCCGCGCTGCCGGCGCGCTCCAGCGCGGTGAGGCTGTCGACCACGAGCCGGGTCGGGCCGGTGGCGTCGACGACCTGCTTGATCTCGAGCAGGTGGTCCTCCAGCGACATCTCCTCGGGGTAGACCGAGACGACGTGCAGCAGGCCCTCCTCGCGCAGCCGGTCGAAGGCGCGCCCGGCGCCGACGGCGTTGCGGCCGATCTGCTCGGGCGACTCCTCGTAGCCGAGCAGCAGCCCGCGCTCGCCGCGGGCGGCGGCGGCCGCGAGGAACTCCAGGCCCAGCAGCGTCTTTCCGGTGCCGGTCGGGCCGGCGAGGAGCACGACGGCGTCGCGCACGAGGCCGCCGCCGAGCAGCGGCTCGAGGTCGGGCACGCCCCACGGCACGCGCTCGGTCGCGCGGCCGGCGCTCATCGCGCTCGTGGCCACCGGCAGCACGACCAGGCCCTCGCCCGGCAGGACGGTGAAGGCGTACTCGCCCTTGCGGTGCGTGGCGCCGCGCACCTTGAGCACCTCGAGCGTGCGCCGGCGGCCGCGGCCCTCGCGGGCGTTGCGCAGCAGCACGACGTTGTCGGCGACGAACTCCTCGATGCCGTAGCGCGACAGCGACGCGGCGGGGTCCTCCGCGGTCTCGACGGTCATGACGATCGTCAGGCCGGACGCGCGCAGCCGGCCGATGAGCGAGCGCAGCCGCTGGCGCGCCGTGCCGGTGTCGTCGGACAGCGCGAAGACCGCGGTGAGGCTGTCGACGACGATCCGGTCGGCGCCGGTGTCGTCGACGGCCTTGCCGATCTGGGCCTCGAGCGCCGAGAAGCTGTACGGCACGGTCGTGCCGTCCTCGCGGACGAGCGGCGAGGCGTCGACGAACCGCCAGTCGCCGGCCGCCTCCCAGGCCGCGACGTCCCACCCGAGGGTGGTGAGGTTGGCGCGCAGGTCGGCCGCCGGCTCCTCGAGGGTGACGAAGACGGCGGGCTGGCCGCGCCGCACCCCCTCGGCCAGGAAGTGCCCGGCGAAGACGGTCTTGGCGCTGCCGGCCTGGCCGGCGACGACGGTGGCCCGGCGGCGCGGCAGGCCGCCGGAGGTGACGTGGTCGAAGCCGGGGATGCCGGTCTCGAGCTTCTCGACGCCCTCGCGGTCGCGCCGGTCGGCGTCGACGGCCAGCAGGTCGGCCGCGCGCGCGCCCCGCACGGACTGCGGGGTCCGGTCGCCGGCCTCGCGGGGGCCGGTCACGTCGCGGCGCCGTGCCGGGCGAGGCGGAACCACGCGGTCTTGCCGCCGCCGCGGTGGCGCAGCTGGCCGCAGGCGACCGCGAGGGCCTCGACCATGCCGAGGCCGCGGCCGCCGTCGCGCTCGGGGCCGGCGGCCTCGCGGCGGCCGAGGTCGAGGTCGTGGACGGTGACGACCACGTCGGCGTCGGTGAGCGCCACCCCGAGGCGCACCTCGGTGCGGGCGTGCACCACCGCGTTGGTGACGAGCTCGCTGGTGAGCAGCGCCAGCACGTCGCGGGTGTCGTCGGGCAGTCCGGGCGCGTGGTCGGTGACGAACGAGCGGGCCCGCGAGACGTTGCGCGGCTCGGGGTCGAGCACGAGGCAGGCGCACTCCTGGACGGCCGCGCCGGTCGGCAGCACCACCGGCTCCAGGTCGCGCCAGTCCTGCTCGGCGCGCGCGTCGTCCGGGCCGTCCACCGCGCGTCCCCGTCCTCGTGCTCCTGGGCGCGCCGGTCGGCGCACCGGCAGCCTCCTGCCCACCGCGCACCGGGTCCACGCCTGCGGGCCGGGCGGGTGGTCGTAGGGTCCGCTCAGCCCGACCGCCGGGACGAGGAGGACGCAGTGGCGCAGGTGCAGACGGTCCGCGGCCCGGTCGACAGCGCGGAGCTCGGGCGGACGTACGTGCACGAGCACGTCTTCGTCCTCACCCCGGACGTGCAGCAGAACTTCCCGGAGGAGTGGGGCGACGAGGAGGCCCGCGTCGCCGACGCCGTGAGCCGCCTGCAGGCGCTCGCCGACACCGGCGTCCGCACGATCGTCGACCCGACGGTCGTCGGCCTGGGCCGCTACGTGCCGCGCATCCAGCGGGTCGCCGAGCAGGTGCCCGACCTGCACGTCGTGGTCGCCACCGGCTGCTACACGTACGACGACGTGCCGTTCTTCTTCCACCACCGCGGGCCGGCGCTGACGGCCGTGCTCGGCGTCGACGTGCCCGACCCGATGGTCGACCTGTTCGTCGGCGACCTCGAGCGCGGCATCGCGGGCACCGGGGTGCGCGCCGGCATGCTCAAGTGCGCCATCGACGCGCCAGGTCTCACCAGCGGCGTCGAGCGGGTCATGCGCGCGGTCGGCAAGGCGGCGGTGGCGACCGGCGCGCCGGTCACCGTGCACACGCACCCGGCGACGCGCACGGGCCTCGAGGTGCAGCGCGTGCTGTGCGAGGAGGAGGGCGTCGACCCGCGCCGGGTCGTGCTCGGCCACAGCGGCGACACCACCGACGTCGACCACCTGTGCGCGCTCGCCGACGCCGGCTTCGTGCTCGGCATGGACCGCTTCGGCATCTACCTCGACACCACGATGGAGACCCGCGCCGACACCGTCGTCGAGATGTGCCGGCGGGGCTACGCCGGCTCCATGGCGCTGTCGCAGGACGCGTCCTGCTACATCGACTGGATCGACCCGGAGATCCTGCCGTTCCTGCCCGACTGGAACTACCTGCACATCGGCGAGGCCGTGCTGCCCTACCTGCGCGAGCACGGCGTCACCGAGGAGCAGATCACCACGATGCTCGTCGACGTCCCCCGCCGCCTCTTCGAAGGAGCCGTCTAGTGCGCGCCGTCCAGATCAGCTCGTACGACGGCCCGTCGGCGGTCGCGGTCGCCGAGGTCGACGAGCCGGCCGGCGCCGTGCTCGTCGACGTCCACGTCGCCGGCGTGACCTTCCCGGAGGTGCTGCAGAGCCGGGGCGAGTACCAGGTGAAGCCGCCGCTGCCGTTCGTGCCGGGCTCGGAGGTCGCCGGCACGGTGCGCTCCGCGCCCGAGGGCTCGGGCCTCGTGGCCGGCCAGCGCGTCGCGGCGTTCCCCATGCTCGGCGGCTTCGCCGAGGTCGCCGCCTGCGAGCCCGAGGCGGTCTTCCCGCTGCCCGACGGCGTCTCGTTCGAGGCGGGCGCCGCGCTGCCGATGAACTACCTCACCGTGCACTTCGCGCTCGTGCAGCGCGCCCGGCTGCAGGCCGGCGAGACGGTGCTCGTGCACGGCGCCGCGGGCGGCATCGGCACCGCTGCGGTGCAGCTCGCCAAGGCGCTCGGCGCGCGGGTCGTCGCGGTCGTCTCGACGCCCGACAAGGAGCAGGCCGCGCGCGCGGCCGGCGCCGACGAGGTCGTGGCCGCCGAGGGCTTCAAGGACGCCGTGAAGGGCCTCACCGGCGGCGCGGGCGTCGACGTCGTCGTCGACCCGGTCGGCGGCGACCGCTTCACCGACTCGCTGCGCAGCCTGGCGCGCGAGGGGCGGCTGCTCGTCATCGGCTTCACCGGCGGCGAGATCCCGACGGTGAAGGTCAACCGGCTGCTGCTCAACAACATCAGCGTCGTCGGCGTCGGCTGGGGCGCCTACTTCCTCGGCGTCGGCACCGGCTACCTGCAGCAGCAGTGGGCCGACCTGCTGCCGCACCTCGAGGCCGGCCGGCTCGACCCGGTGCTCGGCGCGGAGTTCCCGCTCGACCGGGCGGCCGACGCGCTGCGCGAGCTCGACGAGCGGCGCGCGACCGGCAAGGTGCTGCTGCGCGTCCGCTGAGCC
>CANKBT010000263.1 GCA_947479995.1 Frankiaceae bacterium
CGGGGCCTCGCGCCCCGCCTGGCCGCCGCCGTGGCCGCCGGGCTGCTGCTGTGGCTGGCGTTCCCGCCCGTCGACCTGTGGCCGGCGGCGCTCGCCGGCGCGGCGGTGCTCGCGCTCGCCGTGCGCGGCACGCGGGCCCGCACCGGCGCGCTGCTCGGCCTGGTCGCCGGGCTCGCGCAGCTGCTGCCGCTGCTGCACTGGACGGGCGCCGTCGCCGGCGCCCCGGCCTGGGTGGTGCTGTCGCTGCTCGAGGCCTCGGCGTACGCCGTGCTCGGCGCCGGCCTGGCCGTCACCGCGCGGCTGCCCGCGTGGCCGGTGTGGGGCGCGGCGCTGTGGGTGCTGCAGGAGGCCCTGCGCGGGCGCGTGCCCTTCGGCGGCTTCCCGTGGGGGCGCCTGGGCCACAGCCAGGTCGACGGGCCGCTCGCGCCGGTCGTCGCCCTCGGCGGCGCGCCGCTGCTGACCTTCGCCACCGCCCTGCTCGGCGGGCTGCTCGCTGCCGCCGTGCTGCGCCCGCGCGGCCGGGCCCTCGTCGCCGGGGGCGCCACCGCGGCCGCGGTCGTCGCCGGCGCGCTGCTGGTGCCCACGCCGACCGGCGGCCCGACCACCACGGTCGCCGTCGTGCAGGGCAACGTGCCGCGCCTCGGGCTGGACGCCTTCTCCCAGCGCGCGGCCGTGCTGCGCAACCACGTCGAGGCCACCCGCCTCCTCGCCGCCGACGTCCGCGCCGGCCGCGTCCCGCGTCCGGAGCTCGTGGTGTGGCCCGAGAACGCCTCCGACCTCGACCCGTTCTCCGACCCCGAGGCGTACGCCCTCATCGACGGCGCCGTGCGCGACGTCGGCGCGCCCGTCCTCGTCGGGGCGCTCGTCGACGGGCCCGGGCCGGACGAGGTGCGCAACAGCGGCATCGTGTGGGACCCCGTCACCGGCCCCGGCGCCACGTACGTCAAGCAGCAGCTCGTGCCCTTCGGGGAGTACGTGCCGTTCCGCGACGCGCTGCGGCGGGTGACGAGCAAGGTCGACCTCGTGCCGCGCGACTTCGTGCCGGGCGAGCGCACCGGGCTGCTGGAGCTCGGCCCGACCGTCGTCTCCGACGTCATCTGCTACGAGGTCGCGTACGACGGACTGGTGCGCGAGGCCGTCGACGCGGGCGGCAGGCTGCTCGTCGTGCAGACGAACAACGCGACCTTCGGGCGCAGCGCCCAGCCCGAGCAGCAGCTCGCGCTGAGCCGGCTGCGCGCCCTCGAGCACGGGCGCGCGGCGCTCGTGTCGGCGACCAGCGGCGTGAGCGCCGTGGTGGCCCCCGACGGCGAGGTGCTGCAGCGCTCCGAGGTCTTCACCCGGGACGTGCTCGTCGCCGACGTGCCCGAGCGCACCGGCCGCACGCTCGCGACGCGCCTCGGCGCGTGGCCCGAGGCGGCCCTCGTCCTGCTGGCCGCGGCGGGGCTGGTGCTGGCGCGGGTGCGCCGGTGAGGGTCCTCGTGGTCGTGCCGACCTACGACGAGCGCGACAACCTGCTGCCGATCGCCGCCCGGCTGCACGCCGCCGTGCCCGAGGCGCACCTGCTCGTCGTCGACGACGGCAGCCCCGACGGCACCGGCGAGGTCGCCGACGGGCTGGCGGCCCGCGAGCCGTGGGCCCACGTGCTGCACCGCACCGAGAAGGCCGGGCTCGGCGCGGCGTACGTCGCCGGCTTCGCCTGGGCGCGCGAGCACGACTACGACGTCGTCGTGGAGATGGACGCCGACGGCAGCCACGCCCCCGAGGAGCTGCCGCGGCTGCTCGACGCGCTGGCCGGCGCCGACGTGGTGCTGGGCAGCCGCTGGGTGCCCGGCGGCCGCGTGCAGAACTGGCCGCGCTGGCGCGAGGCGCTCTCGCGCGGCGGCAACGCCTGGACCCGCACCGCCCTCGGCCTGCCCCTCGCCGACGCGACCGGCGGCTTCCGCGCCTACCGCCGGCACGTGCTGGACGCGCTGCCGCTCGACGACGTGCACTCGCAGGGCTACTGCTTCCAGGTCGACCTCGTCTGGCAGGCCTGGCGGGCCGGGCACCGCGTGGTCGAGGTGCCGATCACCTTCGTCGAGCGGGTGCGCGGCGAGAGCAAGATGAGCCGGGCGATCGTCGTCGAGGCGCTGTGGCGCGTGACGTGGTGGGGCGTGACCTCGCGCCGCTCGCGCGACCGGCTCCCGACCGGGGCGGGGAGGCCGTAGTGCCCGCGCTGCTGCTGCTCGCGCTCGTGGTCGTGCCGATCGCCGAGCTCTACGTGATCATCCAGGTCGGCCAGCAGATCGGCGCGCTGCCGACCGTGGTGCTGCTCGTCGTCGTGTCGGTGCTCGGCACGGTGCTGCTGCGCCGCGAGGGCGCCCGCACCTGGCGGGCCTTCCAGGCGGCCACCTCGGCCGGCCGGGTGCCGGCGCGCGAGGTCGTGGACGGCGCGCTGGTGGTCCTCGGCGGGGCGCTGCTGCTCACGCCCGGCTTCCTGTCCGACGTCGTCGGCCTGCTGCTCGTGCTGCCGCCGACCCGCGCGCTGCTGCGCGGCTCGCTGACCTCGTGGGCGCTGCGCCGCATGGTGCCGCCGACCGCGCGCGGGGGGCAGGGCGCCCTGGGCGGCTTCGGCCGCCCGGGCGGCCCGGGCGGCCCCGGCCGGCGCCCCCGTGGCCGGGGGGTCGTCGACGGCGAGGTCGTCCGGGACGACGACCCGCCCCCGCCCCCGCCCTGACCCCGGCCCGCCCGCACGGCCCGGACGCGCGCGAGCCGCGACCCCGACGGGGACGCGGCTCGCGGAGCGGTGCGGGGGAGCGGACTAGGCGCTCTTCTTCTTCTCGGCGGCGCGGTCGGCCTTGAGGGCCGCCTTGACCTTGCCCTGCGTGTCGTGCAGGACGGCCAGGCGCTCGGCCAGGACCTCCTCGAGCTCCTCGACGCTGCGGCGCTCGAGCAGCATGTCCCAGTGGGTGCGTGCCGGCTTGCCCTTCTTGGGCTCGGGCTGCTCGCCGTCGCGGAGCAGCGCCGTCGCCCCGCAGGACCGGCACTCCCACGTGGGGGGCACCTCGGCCTCGGCGGCGAAGGGCATCTCGGTCACGTGACCACGGGGGCAGTCGTAGGTCGCGGAGAGGCGAGGGGCGAACTCGGTGTGCCGGTCGCTCTCGTAGCTCACCGCCCCGAGGCGGGTGCCTCGCAGGACGCGGTCGCTCATGGGGACCTCCAGGGGTGTCGCTCTGGTCAACGAGCGACGGGATGCCAGGATTCCCCGCAGAGCCGCGCCGACACCCGGCGCGACCGCGCGTCCCCCGACCGGGTGCCCCCGCGCGCCCCGGCCGCCGACCCCCTGGAGCCCCCGTGCTGCGAGGCCGTACCCCGTCGTCCCTGCAGGAGCGCCTGCTCGACCCGGCCGGCCTCGGCCTCGGCCGCGCCGCCGCCGGTGTGTCCATGGTCACGCGCCCGGGCCTGCTCGCGGGCGCCATGGGCGTCGACCCGCAGACCGCCGCGCGCACCTCGTGGGTCGTGCAGATGCTCGGCGCGCGCGAGATCGCCGTGGGGCTCGGCAGCGTCGTGGGCCTGCGCGGCGACCGCCGCACCCGCCGCACCTGGCTGTCGGCCGGCCTGCTCTGCGACGCCGTCGACGCCGTCGCCCTCGCCGCCGCGGTCAAGGGCAAGCGGGTCGGCGCGCTGCCCGGCGCGGCCGTCGTCGCCATCGCGACCACCGCCGTCGTCATCCAGGCGCGCCCGCTGCTGCGCGACTAGCGGTCGACCCCGGCGGCCCGCAGGCCGGCCGTCACCGCCGCGGCGAGCAGCACGACGAGCAGCAGCGGCACCCGGCGCCACAGCAGCACCCCGGCGACGGCGACCCCCGCCGTGTCGGCGCCGACGTGCAGCCGGTCGCCGTCGGCGAGCGCCTGCGTGACGACGAGCGCGGTGAGCAGGGCCGACGCCAGCAGCGCCACGACCCGGGCGAGGTCGGGCGGGAGCTGGCGGGCGCCCATCGCCGCCGGGCCGGCGCCCTTGATGAGCACGGTCACCGCGGCCACCAGGGCGATGAGCAGCCACACCCGGCCGCCGCTCACGCCGGCCCCTCGAGCGGCTGCGGCTCCGGCTCGGGCGGGCGGCGCAGCCCGACGAGCGCGGCCGCCCCGCCGAGCAGCACGGGCACGCCGGGCGGCACGACCGGCACGAGCGCGAGCGCCACCAGGCCGGCGGCCACCGCCACGCCGAAGCGCTGGCGGTCGCGCACCTCGGCGACGAGCAGGGCCAGGAAGAAGGCCGGGAAGACCGCGTCGAGGCCGAGCGCGCGGCTGTCGACGGACGGCAGCACGACGCCCACGACCGTGCCGGCGACCCAGGCGACGTACTGCACGCCGGTGTGGCCGAACAGGAACTCGCGGTCGAAGGTGCCGTCGCCGTTCGCCGCCATCGCCCACGAGGAGTCGACGACGGCCTGGCCCTCGACCGCGCGGCGCAGCCGGCTGCCGCGCAGCGACGGCCCGAGCGCGAAGCCCATGGGCAGGAAGCGCGAGTTCATGAGCGCAGCGGCGCCGACCGCGGCCGGCAGGCCGCCGCCGGCCGCGACGATGCCGACCGAGGCGAACTGCGCGGAGCCGGCGAACACGACGACCGACATGACGACGGCCGCGACGGCGGGCAGGCCGGCGTCGACGGCGACCACGCCGAAGGACAGGGCGAGGACGAACGACGCCGCCGCGAAGGGCGACCCGGCGCGGGCCCCGGCGCGCAGCCGGCTCACGCGGGCGCGGAGCCGGGCGGGGCGCCCGGCGCCGGGCC
>CANKBT010000264.1 GCA_947479995.1 Frankiaceae bacterium
CCGCCAGGCCGGGACCGGGGGCGTCGCCGCGCGGGCAGGTGAGCAGGGCGTGCAGCAGCGCGAGCGTCGCGGTGCGGCCGGCGCGCGGCGGCAGGCGGCGCAGCCCGTCGGTCGCGGCGACCACCGCGCCGACGCGGTCGCCGGGGCCGGCGACGAGGTGCGCGAAGGCGGCGGCGACCGACACGGCCAGCTCGCGCTTCTCCCAGCGGGCGGTGCCGTACGACATCGAGCCCGACAGGTCGACGACGAGGGTCGCCTCGAGCTCGCGCTCGGCGACCGCGTCGCGGACGTGCGTCTCCAGGGTGCGGGCGGTGACCGCCCAGTCGATGCGCCGCACGTCGTCGCCGAGCACGTAGCGGCGGGCCTCGGCGGGCTCGGTGCCCGGGCCGGGCAGCAGCCCGAGGTGCTGGCCCTGCAGCAGCCCGTCGAGGCGGCGGCCCACCTCGAGGTGCAGGCGGCGCGCGGCGCCGGGGTCGAGCACCGCGGGCGCGCCGGCGGGTCGGGCCACCGGCGCTCCCCTCACGCGGTCCTCGCGCTCTCGACGTCGGGCGCGGCCGCCTGGCCCGGCTGCTGGGGCGTGATGCGCGGGCCCTCGACGACCTCGAGGACGCGCTCGACGATGCGGGTGGCCGGCACGGCGTCGGCGAGCGCCTCGTAGGTGAGCACGATGCGGTGCGCCAGCACGTCGACGGCCAGGTCGTGCACGTCGCCGGGCAGCACGTAGTCGCGGCCGCGCAGCAGCGCGAGGGCGCGTGCCCCCTGCACGAGGCCGAGCGAGCCGCGGGGCGAGGCGCCGTGGGCGATGAGCGGCGCGAGCTCCGGCACCCCCCAGCGGGCCGGCTCGCGCGTCGCCATGACGAGGCGCACGGCGTACTCGGTGACCGCGTGGTGGACGAAGACGTCGTCGACCGCGGCCTGCAGCTCGACCAGCTCCTCGAGCGAGAGCACCTGCTCGGCGCGCGGCGGGTCGACGGCCATACGCCGCACGATCTCCATCTCCTCGGCCATCGTCGGGTGGCCGACGGAGACCTTGAGCAGGAAGCGGTCGCGCTGGGCCTCGGGCAGCGGGTAGACGCCCTCGGACTCGATGGGGTTCTGCGTGGCCAGCACGAGGAACGGCGTTGGCAGCGGGTGCGTGACGCCGCCGAGGGAGACCTGGCGCTCGGCCATGACCTCGAGCAGCGCCGACTGCACCTTGGCCGGCGCGCGGTTGATCTCGTCGGCGAGCACGAGGTTGGCGAAGACCGGCCCGAGCTCGACGTCGAAGGCCTCCTCGCTGGGCCGGTAGACGCGCGTGCCGACGATGTCGGACGGCACGAGGTCGGGGGTGAACTGCAGGCGCACGCTGCTGCCGCCGACCACCCGGGCGAGCGTCTCGACGGCGAGCGACTTGGCGACGCCGGGCACGCCCTCGAGCAGGCAGTGGCCGCGGGCCAGCAGGGCCACGAGCATCCGCTCGATCATGCGGTCCTGGCCGACGACGACCTTCTTGACCTCGAACAGCGCCTGCTCGAGGTCGTCCGCCGCGTGGTCCATGCGCTCTCCCTGCTTCGCCATGGGCACCATCCTGCGCGCCGCAGGTGAAGTGCGGGTGAGGGTCCCCCGCGGGACGCGCCGCACCCGTGGGGCTAGCGGCGGCGCACGGGCCGCGGCCCGTGCAGGAGCTCCTCGCGCTCGGCCTCGCCGACGCCGCCCCACACGCCGTACGGCTCGCCCATCTCGAGGGCGTGCGCGCCGCACTCGCGGCGCACGGGGCAGCGCATGCACAGCGCCTTGGCGGCGTTCTCGCGCGTGGAGCGCGCCGGCTCCCGCTCGCCGTGCGGGTGGAAGAACAGGTCGTCGCGACCGCGGCAGAGGGCGTCGAGCTGCCACTCCCACCGCCAGACCTGCGCCCCCGGCGGGTGCGCGGTCCCGATGACGTCAGGCATGCGCCCAGTGTCTACTACGTCGCGTAGGAGTTCCAGCCGAGCCGGGCGGCCGCGGCAGGACGGGCCGCACCGCCCGCCCTACGCTCGCGGGGTGACCCGCTCCGGAGACCTCGAGCGCGCCGCCATGCAGGCGGTGTGGGCCGCCGGCGCGCCCGTCACCGCCCGCCAGGTCGGCGAGGCGCTGGCCGACCGCGGCCTGGCCTACACCACCTGGCTGACCGTGCTGTCGCGCCTGGAGCGCAAGGGCCTGCTCGTGCGCACCCGCGACGGCCGCGCCCACGCGTACGCCCCCGTCGCCTCGCGCGCCGACCACACGGCCGAGCTCATGCACCAGGCGCTCGGCGAGGCCGACGACCGCGAGGCCGCGCTGCAGCGGTTCGCGCAGGCGATGACCGCCGAGGAGGTCACCGCCCTGCAGCGCGCCCTGGACGAGGCCGCCGCCCGCGCGCGCGGCTGACCCGTGCTCGTCGCAGCCGCGGTCGCCGCCGGGCTGCTCCTGCTGCTCGTGCTGGCCGCCCCGCGGCTCGCCGGCGCGACCTGGCCGCTGCGCGCGCCGTCGTGCGCGCTGCTGCTGTGGCAGGCGCTCGGCCTCGCGGGCGGGCTGCTCGCCGTGCTCGGGTGCGCGACCGCGGCCCTCGCACCCCACGGCGACACGCACCTGCGCGCGCTGGCGGGAGTGGACGCCAGCGCGCCGTGGTGGTCGTGGGCCGCCGGGCTGCTCGGGCTGGCCGTGCTGCTGCGCCTGCTGCAGGTGCTGCTCACCTCGACCGCGCGCACGCTGGCGACCCGACGGCGCCACCGCGCCCTGCTCGACCTCGTCGCCACCCGCAACCCGCTGCTGCGCGGCACGCACGTCGTCGACCACGCCGTGCCGGTCGCCTACTGCGTGCCGGGCCTGCGCAGCCGCGTCGTCGTGTCGCGGGGCGTGCTCACCGCGCTCCAGGAGGACGAGGTGCGGGCGGTGCTGGCGCACGAGCGCGCGCACGTCGCGCAGCGGCACGACCTCGTCGTGCTGCCCTTCGTCGCGCTGGGCGCGACCTTCCCGTGGCTGCCCGCCGTGCGCCGCGCGCAGGAGCAGGTGGCCCTGCTCGTCGAGGTGCTCGCCGACCGCCTGGCCGCGCGCCGGCACGGCGGGCCGGTGCTCGCGCGGGCGCTCGGCAAGGTCGCCGGCGGCCGCACGCCGGCGGGCGGCCTGGGGGCCGGCGGCGACGACGTGCTCGTCCGCGCGTGCCGCCTGCTCGACCCGCCGCCGCCGCTCCCCCGTGCGGCGCTGGCGCTCGTCCTGCTGGCCGCGGGCGGTGTGGCGCTCCTCCCACCGCTCGTGCTCGCGGTGCCGGTGATCTTGGCGTCCTGAGGGGTACGACGGCCGTCGTGACCGCACCGGCCGAGCGCCTCCCCGCCCCCGACCCCGCTGCCCTGCAGGCCGTCCTCGACGGCCCGCACGCCGCCGTGCGCGCCGAGACGCGCGACGCGCTGGCCGGCCTGGGCCTGGCCAAGGCCGACGGCCTGGAGCGCGAGGCCTACCGCGACCTCGTCCTGGAGTGGACGCGCGAGCTGGCCAAGACCGGCTCCGGCGCGCGCTCCTTCCCGCCCGAGCACGGCGGTCAGGACGACCCCGCCGGCCGGGTCGCCGGCTTCCAGACCCTCGCCCACGGCGACCTGTCGCTGTCGGTCAAGGTCGGCGTGCAGTTCGGGCTGTTCGGCGGCTCGGTGCACCGCCTCGGCACGGCCAAGCACCACGACCGCTACCTGCGCGACATCGGCACCCTCGACCTGCCGGGCTGCTTCGCGATGAGCGAGAGCGGCCACGGCTCGGACGTCCGCGGCATCCGCACGCAGGCGCGCTACGACGTCGCAGCCGGCGAGTTCGTCCTGCACACGCCCGACGAGACGGCGCGCAAGGACTGGATCGGTAACGCCGCGCGGCACGGCCGGATGGCCGTCGTGTTCGCCCAGCTCGACGTCGGCGGGGAGCAGCAGGGCGTGCACGCCTTCCTCGTGCCGATCCGCGACGAGCAGGGCCGGGTCGTCGAGGGCGTCGAGATCGAGGACTGCGGCGACAAGATGGGGCTGCAGGGCGTCGACAACGGCCGCCTGCGCTTCCACGCCGTGCGCGTGCCGCGCGAGAACCTGCTCGACCGCTACGGCACGGTCACCGAGGACGGCACCTACGAGAGCCCGATCACCTCGCCGGGCGCCCGCTTCTTCACCATGATCGGCGCTCTCGTCGAGGGGCGCATCTGCATCGCCGGCTCGGCCCTCGCGGTCGGCCGCAACGCGCTCACCACGGCGGTGCGCTGGGGCGAGCGGCGCCGGCAGTTCGGCACGGGGCTCGAGCAGGACGTCCCGCTCATGGACTACCTCACCCACCAGCGGCGCCTGCTGCCGCGCATCGCGCAGTCGTACGCGCTGCAGGCCGCGCACGACGCGCTGACCGCGTCGTACGCGCGCGCCGTCGCCGCGCCGGGCGGCGCCGAGCAGCGCGACGTCGAGACGCTGGCCGCGGGCCTCAAGGCGCTGTGCACCTGGCACATGGTCGACACCGTGCAGCAGTCGCGGGAGTGCTGCGGCGGCAAGGGCTACCTGGCCGAGAACCGGTTCGCCTCCTGGCGCGCCGACTCCGACGTCTTCGTCACCTTCGAGGGCGACAACACCGTGCTCATGCAGCTGGTGGCCAAGGCGCTGCTCACGGAGTTCGCCGGCCAGTTCGAGGACCTCGACGTGCTCGGCATGGCCCGCCACGCCACCACGCGCACCGTCACCCGCCTGCTCGGCGAGGGCGGGCCGCTGTCTCGCCTCACCCGCGAGGTGGGCGTCGGCGGCGGCGCCGA
>CANKBT010000265.1 GCA_947479995.1 Frankiaceae bacterium
CCGGCCGCGGGTCACGCGCGCCGCCGGGGCCGGGCCCGCACGAGCGCGACGCCGAGCGCGCCGCCCAGCGCGTTGAGCGCGACGTCGCGCAGGCTCGGGGTGCGGCCGGGCAGCAGCACCGCCTGCGCCAGCTCGACGCCGACGGGGGCGAGCACGAGGGCACCGACGAGCAGCAGCGCCCGCACGCGCGGCAGCAGCACCGCGAGCACCAGGCCGACCGGCGCGAGCAGCAGCGCGTTCGCCGCCACCTCGACCTCGCGCCGGTCGGGGAAGCCGGGGCTGCCGGGCGTGAGGTCGTCGGCCACCCGGGTGACGGCGTCCTGCAGGTCGCGCGGCAGCGGCCCGAGGGTGAGCGCCGCGGCGCCCAGGACGAGCAGCACGAGGGCCGCGAGCGCGACGCGTCGGCGCCGCTCGGTCGTCACCGCGCGAGTCCAGCACGTTCACCCGGACGGCGGAGCAAGTCGCGGGCGCGTGCCGCCGATGTCACACCCATGTCGCTGACCACCGTGCTCCTGACCTGGCTCGCCGCCTCCTTCCCGGTCGTCGCGGGCATGAGCCTGCTGGCACGCGCCGGCCACGACGAGGACGTCGCCAAGGGGTACGTCGTCGACTGACGCCCCCCGGCCGCGCAGGCGGCCCCCCGCACCCCGACGGCCCGGACGCGCACCCGCGTCCGGGCCGTCGCGCGTCCCGGGTCGTGCGCCGGGAGAGGGGCACGACCCGGCGCGCGCACCCTGCGCCGGCGGGGTGCAGGTACGTAGGATGGCGGGACACCCGGAGGTGAGGCACGTGGCAGCAGCGAGCGGGAGCAGGGACGCGGACCTGAGGGCGCAGGTGGCGCACCTCGAGGAGGAGCTCGGCCTGCTGCGGCGCAAGCTCGCCGACAGCCCCCGGCAGGTGCGGGCGCTCGAGCAGCGGCTCGCCGAGGCCCAGGCCTCGCTCGCCGGCGCCGTCGGCCAGAACGACCGGCTGGTCGGCACGCTCCGCGAGGCGCGCGACCAGATCGTCGCGCTCAAGGAGGAGGTCGAGCGCCTCGCCCAGCCGCCGAGCGGCTACGGCACCTACCTCGCCACGCACGACGACGGCACCGTCGACGTCTTCACCGGCGGGCGCAAGCTGCGCGTCGCGCTGTCGCCCGAGGTCGACGCCGAGGGCCTGCGCCGCGGCCAGGAGGTCATGCTCAACGAGGCGATGAACGTCGTGAAGGCGCTCGACTTCGTCGAGCAGGGCGACGTCGTCATGCTCAAGGAGCTGCTCGAGGGCGGCACCCGCGCCCTGGTCGTCGGCCACACCGACGAGGAGCGCGTCGTCATGATCGCCGAGTCGCTGGCCGACGTGCCCGTCAAGGCCGGCGACAGCCTCATGCTCGACACCCGCAGCGGCTACGTCTACGAGCGGATCCCCAAGAGCGAGGTCGAGGAGCTCGTCCTCGAGGAGGTCCCCGACATCGACTACTCGGCGATCGGCGGCCTGTCCGGGCAGATCGAGCAGATCCGCGACGCCGTCGAGCTGCCGTTCCTGCACAAGGAGCTGTTCAAGGAGCACCAGCTGCGGCCGCCGAAGGGCGTGCTGCTCTACGGCCCGCCCGGCTGCGGCAAGACGCTCATCGCCAAGGCGGTCGCCAACAGCCTGGCCAAGAAGGTCGCCGAGGTGACGGGCAGGCCCGAGGGGCGCTCGTTCTTCCTCAACATCAAGGGCCCCGAGCTGCTCAACAAGTACGTCGGCGAGACCGAGCGCCACATCCGGCTGATCTTCCAGCGCGCCCGCGAGAAGGCCTCCGAGGGCACCCCCGTCATCGTCTTCTTCGACGAGATGGACTCCATCTTCCGCACCCGCGGCTCGGGCGTGAGCTCCGACGTCGAGACCACCATCGTCCCGCAGCTCCTGGCGGAGATCGACGGCGTCGAGACGCTCGAGAACGTCGTCGTCATCGGCGCCTCCAACCGCGAGGACATGATCGACCCGGCGATCCTGCGCCCCGGCCGGCTCGACGTGAAGATCAAGATCGAGCGCCCCGACGCCGAGGCCGCGCGCGACATCTTCGGCAAGTACATCCGCACCGACCTGCCGCTGCACGACGACGACCTCAAGGAGCACGGCGGCAGCCGCGAGGCCGCGGTCGACGCGATGATCCAGGGCGTCGTCGAGCGCATCTACACCGAGGCCGAGGAGAACCGCTTCCTCGAGGTGACCTACGCCAACGGCGACAAGGAGGTCCTGTACTTCAAGGACTTCAACTCCGGCGCCATGATCGAGAACATCGTCGGCCGGGCCAAGAAGATGGCGATCAAGGACTTCCTCGACATCGGGCAGAAGGGGCTGCGCATGCAGCACCTGCTCACGGCCTGCCTCGACGAGTTCAAGGAGAACGAGGACCTGCCCAACACCACGAACCCCGACGACTGGGCCCGCATCTCGGGCAAGAAGGGCGAGCGGATCGTCTACATCCGCACGCTCGTCACCAGCGCCAAGGGCACCGAGGCGGGCAAGTCCATCGACACGATCGCCAACACCGGCCAGTACCTCTGACCGGGCCGACCGGCACCGGTCGACCTAGGCTCGTGCCATGAGCGTGCTGCGCGTCATGGGCATCGAGACCGAGTACGGCGTCAGCGTGCCGACGGCCCCGGGCACCAACGCGATGCTGGCCTCCAGCCAAGTCGTCAACGGCTACCTCGGCGCTCCCGGCGCGCCCGCGCGCGACCGTCGCACGACCTGGGACTTCGAGGAGGAGAACCCGCTGCGCGACGCGCGCGGGTTCGACGTCGGGGCCGGGCAGAGCGACCACCTGGCCGGCGAGCCGGACGACGAGCTCGGCCTCGCGAACCTCATCCTCACCAACGGCGCCCGGCTCTACGTCGACCACGCGCACCCGGAGTACAGCGCGCCCGAGGTCACGAACCCGCGCGACGCGGTGCTGTGGGACAAGGCGGGGGAGCGGGTCATGGCACTCGCCGCGCAGCGCGCCCTCACCGTGCCGGGCACCGCCCCGCTGCAGCTGTACAAGAACAACACCGACGGCAAGGGCGCGTCGTACGGCACGCACGAGAACTACCTGGTCACGCGGGCGACGCCGTTCCCCGACCTGGTCAAGCACCTCACGCCGTTCTTCGTCTCGCGGCAGGTCGTCACCGGCTCCGGGCGCGTCGGCGTCGGGCAGGACGGCAGCTACAGCGGCTTCCAGCTCACCCAGCGCGCCGACTTCTTCGAGGTCGAGGTCGGGCTGGAGACCACGCTCAAGCGGCCGATCATCAACACCCGCGACGAGCCGCACGCCGACCCGGAGAAGTACCGCCGGCTGCACGTCATCGTCGGCGACGCCAACATGAGCGAGATCTCGACCTACCTCAAGGTCGGCACGACCTCGCTGGTGCTGTCGATGGTCGAGCAGGGCTGGCTCGACGGCCTCGACCTCGGCGTGCAGGGGCCGGTGGCCTCGCTGCGCGCGGTGTCGCACGACCCGACGCTGCAGCACCGGCTGACGATGCGCGACGGCCGCCGCATGACCGCGGTGCAGCTGCAGCTGGAGTTCTACGAGCAGGCCCGCAAGTTCGTCGAGGACCGCTACGGCGCCGACGCCGACGCCCAGACCCTCGACGTGCTGGCGCGCTGGGAGTCGGTGCTCACCCGGCTCGAGACCGACCCGATGTCGCTCGCCTCCGAGCTCGACTGGGTCGCCAAGCTGACGCTGCTCGAGGGCTACCGCCAGCGCGAGGGCCTCGGCTGGGACGCCGCCAAGCTGCACCTCGTCGACCTGCAGTACTCCGACGTCCGGCCGGACAAGGGCCTCTACAACCGGCTGGTCGCCCGCGGCTCGATGCAGACGCTGCTCGACCCCGCCGAGGTCGACGCCGCCGTCGTCGAGCCGCCCACCGACACCCGGGCGTACTTCCGCGGCCGCTGCCTCGCGCAGTTCCCGAGGGAGGTGGCCGCCGCGTCGTGGGACTCGGTCATCTTCGACGTCGGCCGCGAGTCGCTGCAGCGCGTGCCGACGCTCGAGCCGCTGCGCGGCACCAAGGCGCACGTCGGCGAGCTGCTCGACCGGTGCACCTCGGCCGTCGAGCTCGTCGACCGGCTCGCCGGCCGGCGCTAGCCCCCGGCCGCTCAGGAGCGGCGGAGCCGGTCGAGCTCCGCGCGGGCGCGCTCGGCCTCGGCCTGCGCGCGCTCCACGTGCGTGCCGGCGCGGGTGCGCGCCGCGTCGGCGTCGCGGGCGGCCGCCTGCGCCCGCTGGCGGTCCTCGCGGGCGGCGTGCAGCGCCGCCTCGGCCGAGGCGACGGCCTCGTCGGCCGCCTCCCGGGCGGCCACGGCCGCCTCGGCCTCGCGGGTGGCGGCCTCACCGGCGCGGACCGCGTCGTCGAGGGCGCCCTGCGCGTCGAGGGCCGCGCGCTCGGCGGCCTGCAGGCGCGCGGCGGCCTCGGCGCGGCGCGCCTGCTCGGCCTCGTCCTCGCCGTTCGCCTTGCCCTTGCCCTTGCCCCTGGCCTTGGCCTTGGCCTTGGCCTTGCCCGTGGCCTCGGCGCCGGGCCCGGGTGCCGCCGGCTCAGCGCCGGTGGCGGGCGCGACCGCCCCGTCGAGGTCGACGCCGCCGAAGCCGGCGTAGGACAGCGCGCGCACCAGCCGGCCGCTGCGCACCGCCTCCGCGGAAGCGGTGTCGGCGAGCGCCGCCTCCAGCGTCGCGACCACCTCGGTGCGGGCCGCGGCGCCGACGCCCCCGCCGGCGGCCTCGACCGCCCGGTCGGCGACCGCCTCGACGA